>CAMFRJ010000078.1 GCA_945981915.1 uncultured Erysipelotrichaceae bacterium | reverse complement strand
TCTACACACTGCATATCGTCGGCAGCGTCAGATGTGTATAAGAGACAGATCAGTGCCTGTATTTCTAAAGTCATATCATCACCTTCAATAGGATAATGTCTTTCAATCACTTGTTCATCCGTTGTTATCGTATAATCAACGATGCGATTATACATTGGAACATAGATCGTTCCTTTATCTCCAGAAATCAGCGCATATCTTTCTTTAGCATAATCTATCGAACCTTCCCCTATACCAATAATTCCATTTTGGAAATATAGTTTTGCAAGGAATACCCTATCAATCCCATTTTCCATTTTCATTTGTGATTCAATACGATCAACTGGACTATCAGTCAATCCCAAAATAAAACCAATAATATAACTTCCTACATCATTTAAGGCTCCACCTTGTAAAGGATCAAATAGATAACTCTCTTTTCGTACATGTGAGGTATCACTACAAAAATTCGTTTCAATTGTTTTTATATTTCCAATTAGTGATAGATCTTTTTTCAATGCATCAAATCCATGATTAAATTTTGTTTTAAAAGCTTCCAAACAGTACCCTTGGTATTGTTGGACACAGTTTTCAATCTCATCAATGTCTTCGCACTTTAAAACCAAAGGTTTTTCAGATATAACTGCTTTATGACATTGAATCGCTTTGATAATCCACTCTTTATGATGTAAATGAGGAAGTGCTATATAAACTGCTTCTATTTCTGGATTGTTTAACATCTTTTCATAATCATGATAAACTTTAACCTCTGGATGAGCTATCAAATATGAATCATCTAAAGAAATGCTACGAGAAGCAATTGCGATAACTTGACCTTCTGTTGTGTATTCGATGCTTTTTACAAATTTTTTGGCAATATTACCAAATCCAATAATTCCAAATTTCATGTCTATTCCTCCATCATGATATGTATGGCTTCATCTATATCACTAACTAAATATTTTGCTTCATTTTTTACATCATGTGGTGAATGATAAAAACTAAATCCATAATCACTTTCTTTTAATAACGGTATGTCATTATAAGAATCGCCAATACCAGCCATTTCGTTGACTTTTAAAAGCTGTTTCATTCTTCTGATCGCAATTCCTTTAGAACATTCTTTAACAACAATATCTATAGAATTTTTATTTTGAAAACAGTGAAGTTGAGGATAAAGAATTGTGAGTTCTTGTTTTAATTGAAACATTTCTTCCTCATTTTCACCAACTAGTGACATACCATATATTTTATCTTCTCGAACTTCTGTAAAACATTGGAAAAGATATGTATATTGATTCGGAAAATCTTGACGTGTTGCATAAAATCTTTCTAACGAATTGGTTTGTACAATAATTCCGTAATTATTGTGATAACGTTCAAATAAATCTCTAGCAATTTCTTTTTCCATAGGATAATCTTCAATAATATGAAAATGTTTATCTAATAAAACAGCACCACTTGTCGCAATATAAAAATCAAGATTCAATTTTCTCATATCATTGAAATGGCACAGCGGTCTTCCAGAACAAACACCAAACAAATGTCCTGCTTTTTGGAATTCTTTAATCGCGATAATGTCATTCACTTTGTAAGGCTCAGCAAGCTCATGAAAATATAAGGTACCATCGATATCACTCGCCAATGCTTTTCTATGTTGATACTTTCTCAAAGCCTCCACAATTAACTGATGATCTTGGTCATGTGCTAAACCTGATACAAGAAAACATCCCGCATAATCATTATCAACAATAAGTGGAAAGCTTCCCCCACAAATAACAAGACTTTCATCATTGAGATATTGTTCATACGTTTTCTTTTCTTCATTTTCTAAAAATAAATAATACCCACTATGTTGAAATGTCTCAATTGTTTTTTGTTTTCTGTCTAACCAGATTTCTCCGTGCTTTCCATCCATTAAATATTGATAGATCATTTCATTTCGGTAAACAATTCTTATGCGTATATTTTGTAAAGCTCTTTCTTTAATCTGTTCAATGAGAATAGATGCAATCAAATATGCATCTTCGTTTGTAAAGTTTTTAAAAGCCAATTCCTTTTCTTGTTTTAATATGTCTTTCGCTTTCATATTTCCACCTCATTTTATTATATAACATGGTTTTTCCCATTTGCAAAGCAAAGTCGTTAAAACAGTCGAAAAGGTCCAACAAAAAAGTCTCTCATTGCTTTTTTGTTGAACTTTTTGTCCATCAATCATTGTTACATAAGATGATAAATAAAAGCATATAAATTATTCAAAACATACATAAAAGCATGTTGTGAATAAAATGTAGCAATTTTATTTTCCTTTTCATAATCTGGTATGATGAGCTTATATTGACATCGTCTAGTCAAAATACTTTTTTCATTCGCTGTTAATATAGCTGTTGGAACTCCATTTTTGCTTAATATTTTTAAACATTCATGAAATATTTGATTTTGACCTCCATATGAAATAAAGAAAGCAAAATCAGATGACCTCATTTTTTGAACAATATGATATTCCTCATGATATTGTGTTGCAAGAATAGGAAATATGTTAATTTTCGCCAATTTGTTGATTAAATTTAATGCTGTAATTTGACTATCTCCTTGTGCATAAATAAAAATTCTTTTTTTATTGATAAACATCATTGCTATCTTTTTTAAAGATTCAATATCAATAGTTTGATGAATAGAAGTAATACTTTCTTGATAAAGAGAATACATCTTTTGTTCAATATTATCAATTGATTCATCACTATCAAAAGGTATAGTGTAATTCACCTGTTGTGTTGTAAATTTACAAGCTTCTAATTCTTTCAATAATGCGATTTTTAATTCTCGATATCCTTTTTTATGAAGTTGTTGACATACGCGAATAACTGTGGCATGTGATGTATAGCTTTTTTTAGCTAAATCATCAAGAGATAATCCTGCTAAATCATCCAAATGAGATAAAAGATAATCAACAACCTGTTGTTTTGCTTGCGTAAAGCTTGTACGTCGCATTTGTTCAATCAATGTCATATTTGATTACAACTTTCTTATTGCATGTAAATTGTGATTGCTTCTGCAACGCTATCGACAATATCATCTGCAATTTCTTTTAAAGAATCTGGTGAATCATGAAAAGTAAACGAATGATCTACTGTTTCTAACATCGGAATGTCATTATAAGAATCTCCAATTCCTGCAATATTTTGAATATGTAGTATTTCTTTTAATTTTTCAATTCCTAATCCCTTTGAACATCCTTTTTCTGTGATATCAATAAATTCTTTATTTTGATGTGCTGTTAATTCAGGAAACAACTTTTCAATTTCTTGACATACACGTCTAGCGTTATCATCAGTAGAAGCATTCATTGATAATCCATAAATATCACCATTCACTTCATCTAATGAAGAAATATGTTCCCTTACAATTCCATTAACTTGTAAAGTCTCAAAAGTATATATTTTAAAATTTGCTTGAATAAAAATAGGGTATTGATCTTGATATTGCTGATAAAATCTTTCTAATAATTCATGTGTAATTGTACTTTTGAATAAGACTTCATGATTCTTATTCAACACTAAAGCCCCAGTACATAAAATATAAAAATCAAAATCAATATGATTTTGACATAATGCATGTATTCCCTGAAATGGTCTACCACTACATAAGCCAAACAAATGTCCTTGTTGTTGAAATTCTTTTATCTTCTTTAAATCATTTTCTCTAAATTGATCATTAAATAATAATGTTCCATCAAAATCACTTGCTAATACTTTCATTTTTTATCCTCCTCTTCTTTATTGTAACGAATTCAAAAAATAAAAAAAGCTATTTTAAAAAAATGAAAAGAAAAGTATATCAAAAAACAAATATGTGCATACTTTTATAGGTGAAATTATGAATCAATCATATTGGCAAAAAACAACACAAAAAAAAGAATTTCCAAAGCTTAACCAAGATATCAAAACTGACATTTTAATCATTGGTGGTGGCCTTTCAGGTGTCATGTTGGCCTATCAGTTAAGAAATAGTCATTTTCAAGTCACAGTTATCGATAAAGATAATTTAGGAAGCCATACAAGTGGTCATACAACTGCAAAAGTCACAGTTCTCCATGATGTGATCTATCAAAAAATCAACCAATATTATGATAAACAACATGCTCTTTTATATTATCAATCAAATAAAAGAGCTCTTTTAGATATCAAAAAGATTATTAGAAAAGAACATATTGATTGTTCATATCAAGAAAACATTGCTTATCTTTATACTAGTGATATAAAAAAATATCCTCTTTTAGAAAAAGAAAAACAATTGCTTACATCATTTGGTGAACATGTTATTGAAAAAAACGGGACAGGGAAAATGATTGGTCTAAAAAATCAAGCAGTTTTTCATCCACTTCAATACCTTTATGCAATTATAGACATATGCTGTCGTTTTCATGTTCAAATTTATGAACATAGTTTAGCAAAGCAAATCATTAGACATCATGATCATTATACTGTCAAAGTCAACGATCATATAGTCACTTGTCGCTATGTGGTCCATGCAACACGCTATCCATTTTTTAAAAAAGGTATGTATTTTATGAAGATATTTCAAAGTCAAGCATATGTAGGGATATCATCCAAGAAAGATTCACCAAATAGCTATTTATCTCTTGATGATCATCATAGTTATCGTCCTTTAAACGATCATCAAGCTATTGTCATTAACAATAAAAATGACTGGTTTGCTCAAGATAGCATGCCTTTAAGAGGCATTCCCTACATCGGTAGGCTATATCAAAATGAATTTATTATTTATGGATTTCAAAAATGGGGCATGACATTATCTCATGTTTCTGCTCAATTAATTAAAGATCTCATTTACAACAATAAAAATCCCTATGAAGAACTGTATTCTTGTCACTATTTCTCTCTTTCCTTTTCGAAGCAATACTTTTCACTTATGAAAAAAAACATCTTGAAAGGATATTTATTACAAAGATATCAAACAGTTGATAGTGAACAGATTGAAAGGAAAAGTGGAGCAATCATCAAAAAGAACCATCGTCTTTATGCACTTTATCGAGATGAAAATGGAAAAGATCACTATTTTTCTCCTTATTGTCCTCATTTAAAATGTCTCATCCATTTTAATTCAAAAAGTCAAACTTGGTCTTGTCCTTGTCATCAATCTGTTTATGATGCTTATGGACAAGTTCTTGAAGGACCATCAATTCATGATTTAAAAAAATGTTAATCTATACATTAACATTTTTTTTGTTATATAATAAAAGAAGAAAGCAATAAAGGAGTTAATTGTCATGAAGAATTATTTAACATTAGATGTTGGTGGAAGTGCCATCAAATATGCTTTGATTCAAGAAGATCTTTCAATTATCGAAAAATCAAGTGTCCCTACACCTATGGATAATTTAGAAAACTTTATTGAAACAATTGGTCAAATCTATGATCAATTTCAAAATCAAATAGAAGGTATAGCTATATCAATGCCTGGTATCATTGATCCTGAAAGAGGATATCAGTATACTGGAGGTGCACTACGATACATTACAAATTTGGATACAGTTCAAATTTTGCAAGAAAGATGCCCAACAAATATCACAATTGGAAATGACGCCAAATGTGCCGCCAATGCTGAAATAGGATTTGGAAATTTACAGGATATTCAAGATGGTGCAGTTGTTATTTTAGGGACTGGAATTGGTGGTTGTCTTATTAAAGACCATAAGGTTCATACAGGAAAACATTTTTCTGCTGGTGAATTCTCTTTTATAAAAACTAACAACCAAGATGCTTTGTCATGGAATCATGCCTGGTCAACACGTTGTGGTATCCAAGGACTACTTGAAAGAGTTCAAGAACAGCTTGAAAGCGATCAAAAATATAGTGGTATTGAAATATTTGAAATGGCAAATCAAGGAGATGAAAAAGTTATTGCGGGAATCAATGCTTTTGCAAAAGAAGTAGCAACACAAATTTTTAATGTACATATCATTTTTGATTGTGAAAAAATAGCTATTGGTGGTGGTATTTCAGCACAACCATTATTAATTGATTTGATCAAAGAAAATTTAAATGAAATCTATGCTCACTTAGGATTTGATGTTTATCATCCTGAAATTGTTCCATGTCGATTCAGAAATGATGCAAATTTAATTGGAGCCCTATATCAACATCTACAAACATTTAAAAGCCAGGACTAACCTGGCTTTTTATAATGTACAAATCATGACTGTCATAGTTCCATCAAAAACAACTTCTTTTTGA
>CAMFRJ010000077.1 GCA_945981915.1 uncultured Erysipelotrichaceae bacterium | reverse complement strand
GCCATTTAAGGTTCCTCCTAATTTAATTTTAATTAATATTTAACACCTATATTCTAATGGATTTAGGTGATAAATGCAATAATTTTCAATAGAATTAATTATTAGAATTATATTTCTTAATAATTTCTTCTTTGATTGATTTTGGTACTGGTTCATAACGATCAAATTGCATTGTATAGTTTCCACGACCTTGTGTAAATGATCTTAAATCAGTAACATAACCAAACATTTCTGATAAAGGTACAGATGCTTGTACAACGATAGCATTACCTCTTTCTTCTTGTCCATCAATCATACCACGTCTAGAAGAGATATCTCCCATAACGCTACCTAAATATTCAGCAGGTGCTACAACTTCAACAGCCATAATTGGTTCCAAAATAACTGGATCACACTTTTTACCAGCTGCTTTTAATGCTAAACTTGCAGCAACTTTATATGCCATTTCTGATGAATCGACATCATGGTAAGAACCATCAAATAATGTTGCTTTTACATCTAATACTGGATAACCAGCAATCATACCATTTTGTAAAGCATCTTCAAGACCTGCTTTAACAGAACCGATATATTCTCTTGGTACTGTACCACCAACTACTGCATCAACGAATTCAAATCCTTTTCCTTCGTTTGGTTCAAATTTGATCCATACATGTCCGTATTGACCACGACCACCTGATTGTCTTACGAATTTACCTTCACAATCAGCAGCTTTAGTGATAGTTTCACGATAAGCAACTTGAGGAGCACCAACGTTTGCTTCTACTTTATATTCTCTTCTTAAACGATCAACGATGACGTCTAAGTGTAATTCACCAACACCGGCAATAATTGTATCACCAGTTTCAGGGTTTGTTGTTACTCTGAAAGTTGGATCTTCTTCTGCTAATCTAGATAATCCTACACCTAATTTATCTTGGTCAGCTTTTGTTTTTGGTTCAATTGCTAATTCGATAACTGGTTCAGGGAATTCCATTTTTTCAAGAATGATGAAATTCTTTTCATCACAGATACTGTCTCCAGTAGTTGTGTTTTTGAAACCTACAGCAGCAGCGATATCTCCTGCGTAAACTTCTGAAATTTCTTTACGTGTATTGGCATGCATCTGTAAGATACGTCCTAAACGTTCTTTTTTGTTCTTAGTTGAGTTTAATACATAAGAACCAGATGTAATTGTTCCTGAATATACACGGAAGAAAGTTAATTTTCCAACAAATGGGTCAGCCATAATTTTAAATGCTAATGCAGCAAAAGGTTCATCATCTGATGGATGTCTTTCTACTTCATTATCATTTTCATCAGTTCCTTTAATTGATGGAACATCAGTAGGAGCTGGTAAATAATCGATAACTGCATCTAACATTGGTTGAACACCTTTGTCTTTATATGCAGAACCACATAATACTGGGAATAATTCAACAGCTAATGTTCCTTTACGGATAGCTGATTTAATTTCTTCTTCAGTAAGTTCTTCTCCTTCTAAATATTTCATCATTAAATCATCATCAAATGAAACAGCAGATTCAATCATTTTTTCACGATATTCTTCTGCTTGAGCTTTCATATCTTCAGGAATTTCAGAGTAAACAACGTTTTCTCCTTTAGCTCCTTCAAAATGAATAGCTTGCATTTTAATTAAATCAATAACACCTTCAAATGTTCCTTCAGCACCAATTGGTAATTGAACAGCAACAGCATTTGCGCCTAATCTTTTTCCAATTGATTCTAATGACATAATGAAGTCTGCCCCAGTTGCATCCATTTTATTACAGAATACAATTCTAGGTACTCCATAAGTAGTTGCTTGACGCCAAACTGTTTCAGTTTGAGGTTCAACACCAGCTTTTGAATCTAATACAGTGACAGCACCATCTAAGACACGTAATGAACGTTCAACTTCGACAGTGAAGTCTACATGGCCTGGAGTGTCAATAATGTTAACACGGTACCCGTTCCATTGAGCAGTTGTCGCTGCTGAAGTGATTGTAATACCACGTTCTTGTTCTTGTTCCATCCAGTCCATTTGTGAAGCACCATCATGTGTTTCACCAATTTTATGAATTTTTCCTGTGTAATAAAGGACACGTTCAGTTGTTGTTGTTTTACCAGCATCAATATGAGCCATGATTCCAATATTACGAGTTTTTTCTAACGAAAATTCACGAGCCATTGTTTTTCTCCTTTCAAAATTTTCGATGTTGTATTACCAACGGAAATGAGCAAATGCTTTATTAGCTTCTGCCATTTTATGAGTATCTTCTTTCTTCTTAACAGAAGCACCTGTTCCATTAGAAGCATCAACAATTTCGTTTGCTAAACGATCAACCATAGTTTTTTCGTTTCTTAAACGAGAATAATTGACTAACCATCTTAATCCTAAAGTCATTCTTCTTTCAGAAGAAACTTCAACTGGTACTTGGTAGTTAGCACCACCAATACGTCTTACTTTAAGTTCAAGAACTGGCATAATATTGTTAATTGCTTGATCAAAAACTTCCATAGCTGGTTTTCCAGTTTTTTCTTCTACTTTATTAAATGCATCATATAAGATGTTTTGAGCAACACCTTTTTTACCATCTAACATAATGTTGTTAATAAGTTTAGAAATAGTTTTAGAGTTATACACTGGATCAGGTAGAACGTCTCTTTTAGCAACTCGTCCTTTTCTTGACATATATATTTCCTCCTATAAATATTTTTTAAGCTTTTGGTTTTTTAGCTCCATATCTAGAGCGCCCTTGTTTACGATCGTTTACACCAGCACAGTCCATAGTACCACGAATAATATGATAACGAACCCCTGGCAAGTCCTTAACACGACCACCACGAATTAAAACAACACTATGTTCTTGTAAGTTATGTCCAATTCCTGGAATATATGCAGTTACTTCCAAACCATTTGATAATCTAACACGGGCATATTTACGCAATGCTGAGTTAGGTTTCTTAGGTGTCATAGTAGCAACACGTGTACAAACACCACGCTTTTGAGGTGATTTTGTAGCTGTTACTTTTTTAGCTAATGAGTTATAACCTCTATTTAAAGCAGGTGATTTAGATTTTGTTGTTTTGTCAGCACGACCTTGTCTAACTAATTGGTTAATTGTAGGCATTTCTTTCTCCTTTCTTGATAACACACAATACCGGGTGTTTCATAATTGATTATAAAATACTGCGTCCACTAACGGACACCGTAGATAATATTAAACTAAAACATCTTTAATGTCAATAACATTTTTATACAAAAAAAAGAAAAATAGGTTGAATTTTTCAACCTATTTTATTCTTGTACTGTATCTTCGTCACAATCGATACCTAAAATATCATATTCATCATAATTTGCTTCTTCAGCTATCTTTTCAGGAGATTTTAATGGTCCTCTTAGACCAGTTCCAGCAGGTAATAATTTACCAATTAAGACATTTTCTTTTAATCCTCTTAAATGATCTTTTTTACCTTTAATTGCTGCATCAGTTAAGATCTTTGTTGTTTCCTGGAATGAAGCTGCTGATAAGAATGATTCAGATTCAGTTGCAGCCTTTGTAATACCAAGTAAGACAGGTTGTCCTACAGCAGGATGTTTTCCTTCATTTAAAACAGCTCTATTTAATTCTGTGAAGTTTGAAATACTAATATGTGTTCCTGGTAATACTCCAGTGTCTCCACCTTCAACAACTTTGATCTTTTTAAGCATTTGCCTAACAATGATTTCAATATGTTTATCAGAAATTTCAATACCTTGAATACGATATACTTTTTGAACTTCTTTAATAATATAGTTTTCAACAGCTTCTGTATCAGCAACATTTAATAATTCTTTTGGATCAATAGAACCTTTTGTAATCTTTCTACCAATATAGACACTGTCCCCAACTTTAACTCTTAATTTAGCCCCATAAGAAGTCAAATAACTTCTTGTTTCTAAGTCATTAGAAACAACAACTTCCATTCTTCCTGCATTATCGATAATGTTAGTAACAGTACCTTCAATTTCAGAAATAACAGATTTTGCTTTTGGATTACGAGCTTCAAATAACTCTTGTATACGAGGTAACCCTTGAGTGATATCAGCACCACCAGCGACCCCACCATCATGGAAAGTACGCATTGTTAACTGAGTACCTGGTTCACCGATAGATTGTGCAGCCATAATACCAACTGCTTCTCCTAATTCAACAACACTACCAGTTGCTAAATTACGACCATAACATTTCTTACATAATCCACCTTTAGCGATACATCCAAGAACTGAACGAATCTCAACTTCTTTAATTCCTGCATCACAAACAACTTTTGCATTTTGTTCATTGAATAATTCTCCTGCAGCAACTAATAATTCTTTTGTTTCAGGATGATAGACGTCTTTTTGTGAATAACGTCCTACTAAACGGTCATATAATGGAACAATAACAGCATTGTCATCACTGTTATATAATTCAGTGACTTTAAATCCTCTGTCAGTTCCACAGTCATCTTCTGTAATAACAACTTCTTGAGCAACATCTACTAAACGTCTTGTTAAATAACCAGAATCGGCTGTTTTTAAGGCTGTGTCTGTTGATCCTTTTCTGGCACCATGTGTCGAAATGAAGAATTCAGATGCAGTTAATCCTTCACGGAAGGCAGATTTAATAGGTAACTCAATAGTTTCTCCTTTTGGATTTGACATCAATCCACGCATACCTACTAACTGAGTAAAGTTAGAAAGTGATCCACGAGCTCCAGAATCTGACATGATGAAGATTGGGTTACGATCATCTGCTTCGAATTCTTGACGAACGACTTCCTGAACTTCATCTTTAACACCTGTCCACAATTGAATAACACTTTGATAACGTTCAGCATCAGTTAATTTACCTTTATTATAGAACTTCTTGATTTGTTCAAGTTTCTTATCTGCTTTATCGAAAATTTCAAATTTTGCTTGAGGAACTTGAATATCATATGCAGAAACTGTAATTCCTGCAACAGTGGAATATTTAAATCCTTGATCCTTCAATTTATCAAGCATTGAACTAATATCAGATAAAGAAGATTGTTTAAATGAAGCATCAATAATATTTCCTAATGCTTTTTTACCCAATGGTTTAACTGGTTCTTGTGCTGCAATATGTGCTTTAATATCAGTTCCCATTGGAACAAAATATTTATCAGGTGTTGCAGTTAAATTTTCTTTACCTGGTTCATTAATAAATGGGAATTGCCCATCAAAAATTTCATTAAAGAAGATTTTTCCAACAGTTGTAATTAAATAACTGTTATTTTGTGCTTCTGTAAAAGTCACGTTGTTTAATGAAGATGCTCTAATAGCAACTCTTGTATGAAGATTGACTGTTTTTGCAAAATAAGCATGTTCAACTTCATTCTTATCAGCAAAGACTGTTCCTTCTCCAATAGCTCCTACATCTTCTAGTGTCAAATAATAATTTCCTAATACCATATCCTGTGATGGAGTAACGATTGGTTTTCCATCTTTAGGACCTAAGATATTTGTAGAACCTAACATTAATTGTCTTGCTTCTTGAATTGCTTCTTCTCCTAAAGGAACATGGACAGCCATTTGGTCACCATCGAAGTCAGCGTTGAACGCTGGTGTAACTAATGGATGCAAACGGATTGCGCGTCCTTCAACCAACTTAGGTTCAAATGCTTGGATCCCTAATCTATGAAGAGTAGGGGCACGGTTTAATAAAACCGGATGTTCTTTAATAACTTCTTCAACAATTGGCCAGATCTTATCATCCATCTTATCAATCAATCTTTCTGCAGCTTTGATATTTGTTGCAATACCTTTTGCTTCAAGACCATGGATAACAAATGGTTTAAATAAGCTTAATGCCATTTCACGAGGAATACCACATTGATACATCTTAAGATCTGGACCAACAGCGATAACTGAACGTCCTGAATAGTCAACACGTTTTCCAAGTAAGTTTTGACGGAAACGACCTTGTTTTCCTTTTAATGTATGACTTAATGATTTTAAAGCACGTCCTCCAGCTCCTGTAATTGGTTTAGAACGACGTCCATTATCAATTAAAGCATCGACAGCTTCTTGTAACATACGTTTTTCGTTTTGAACGATAATTGAAGGTGTTCCTAATTCTAATAATTTCTTTAAACGATTATTACGTGTGATAACACGACGATAGAGATCATTTAAATCACTTGTTGCAAAACGACCACCATCCAATTGTAACATTGGACGTAAATCAGGTGGAATAACTGGTAAAGCTTCAAGAATCATCCATTCTGGTTTATTATCAGAAGATCTGA
>CAMFRJ010000076.1 GCA_945981915.1 uncultured Erysipelotrichaceae bacterium | reverse complement strand
GACCTACCCACTGCATATCGTCGGCAGCGTCAGATGTGTATAAGAGACAGTCCTTCTCCTGCTTCTCCAAAAGCATTACCAGGAACGCAGGCAACAAGTTGATCTTTTAATAATTCTTCACAGAATTCTTCTGAAGTCATACCTGTAGATTTAATGCATGGGAACACATAAAATGCTCCTTGTGGTGTAAAGGTCTTCAAGCCCATTTCATTAAATGCTTTAACAACAAAATTTCTTCTCATCAAATAAGCTTGTCTCATTTTTTCTATTTCATGATCACAATGTCTCATTGCTTCAATAGCGCCATATTGTGCTCCTGTTGGTGCAGACATAATGACATATTGATGAATCTTATTCATCATCTTGATTAAATAAGGATTTCCTAAGACATATCCTAGTCTCCATCCTGTCATCGCATAAGCTTTAGAATATCCACTCACCAACAAGACTTGATCTTTAATTTCATCAAAAGCTGCAATAGAACAGAATTTTGTTTCATAAGATAACTCTGCATAGATTTCGTCAGTAATGACGATCAATCCCGCTTCTTTGATAATTGGCACGATTTTTTCGTAATCTTCACGAGTCATGACACCCCCGGTAGGATTACTTGGATAATTTAATAAAATGGCTTTTGTTTTTTCACTAATCGCTGCTTTTAACAATTCTGGTGTGAGTTTAAATTCATTTTCTTCAGTTAAAATAATATTTTTGACAACACCACCGGCAAGCTTGACTCCTGGTGTATAAGCCACATAACCTGGCTGTAATAAAATGACTTCATCTCCTGGGCTAATAATCGTACGAAAAGCTAAATCAATAGCTTCTGAACCACCAACTGTTACAATACATTGATCGGGTTGATAATCTAAATTAAATTTTCTTTTTTGATAACGACAAATTTCTTTTCTTAACTCTAATAATCCTTGATTAGCAGTATAGAATGTTTTTCCTTTTTCAATTGAGTAAATAGCAGCTTCTCTAATTGCCCAAGGTGTTGCAAAATCAGGTTCCCCAACACCTAAAGAAATAACACCTTCCATTTGATTAGCTAAATCAAAAAATTTTCTAATACCACTTGGCGGTATATCCCTAACAATAGGATTCACTATCTTTTCGAAATCCATTATGGTGTTACCAATAATCTTTCTGAAGATTCGTCATTATCATCATCTAATACAACACCCATATTCTTATATTGTTTTAATACATATAAAGTGACTGTTCCTTCAACACCTTCTAAACAAGCCAACTTACTACTTACAAATTTAGCTACTTCAACCATCGTTCTACCTTTAACAATTAACATAAATTCATAATTTCCAGCTAATAGATACATTGTATCAACTTCTGGAAAATTATAAATTTTCTTAGCAACTCTATCATAACCATACTCTCTTTCAGGTTTTGCATTAACCTGAATTAAAGCTGTACATATATCAGTATTTGTTTTGTCCCAATTAATTAACGTATGATATCCACAAATGACATTATTGTCTTCTAATTCTTTAATTGTTTTTTCAACATTTTCTTCTGTTTCATTTAAGGCGGCCGCTAGATCTGTCACTTCCATTTTCGCGTTATTTCTCATCAATGATAAAAGTAAATTTTCATCCATATCTATTCCTCCTTATTTTGTTTTCATTATATAACAAATTGAAGCATAGGTAAATCTAAAAAATCGAAAACTCCCCCAGCAACTCTTGTCTAGATATGATAATTTGTCTATAATGTAAGTGGAGGAAAGAAGATATGATTATACAAAGCAAAAAAATATGGATTGCAGATCAATTTGTAGCTGCCCAATTAGATGTAGAAGATGGCATTATCAAAAATATTTACCCTTATAATGAAAAAGAAGTCACAAAAGACTATGGAAATTTGAGAATTTTACCTGGATTTATTGATATTCATTGTCATGGTGCTTATGGTTTTGATACAAATGAAGCACAAGAAGAAGGTTTAAGAAATTGGACAAAAAATATTGTTAATGAAGGTGTGACTGCACTTCTTGCAACAACACTTACTCAAAGTGAAGAAGTTCTTACAAACGCTGTAAGTAATGTCGCTAAAGTTGTTGAAGACGGTTATGAAGGTGCTGAAATATTAGGAATTCATTTTGAAGGACCTTATTTAAACAAAGCTCATAAAGGAGCTCAACCAGAAGAATTTTGTGTGAAACCTGATGTTGAACAGTTTAAAAGATATCAAGAAGCTGCTCATGGTTTGATCAAGTATATCTCTATGGCAGTAGAAAATGATGATGATTTTGCCTTAACAAAATATTGTAGCCAAAATGGTGTGGTTGTCAGTATCGGACATTCTAATGCAACATACGAACAAGCAGTTTTAGCTTTTGCCAATGGAGCCCGTTCAATGACACATGTATATAATGCGATGACTCCATTTACACATCGTGCTAATGGTTTAGTAGGTGGTGCTTTACGTATTAGAAATATGTATGGTGAAATCATTTGTGATGGTAATCATTCAACATTGACTGCTTTAAACAATTTCTTTATGTCAAAAGGACCAGATTATGGAATCATGATCAGTGATGCTTTAATGTGTAAAGGTTTCCCAGAAGGAACTAAATTTGATTTTGGTGGTCAAGAAGTCATTATTTATCCTGATGGTAGTGCTCATTTAGTTGAAGCAGGAAATCTTGCTGGTTCAACTTTAAAAATAAATAAAGGATTACAAATCCTCATCGAAGAAGCATTAGTTCCAGTGAATTATGCGATTAATGCATGTACATGTAATCCAGCAAGATGTCTACATGTTGATGATAGAAAAGGATATATCTCTGTAGGATATGATGCTGATTTGGTTGTATTAGATAATAATTATGAAGTTGTCCAAACATATTGTAAAGGAATTGGTCAAAAGACTTTATAGACAGGAAGAATTCTTCCTGTTTTTTATTTAATTTTTCTATCTAGTCACCTTTTTTATGATACAATATGATTAATAAGGAGGGATTCTTCATGAATTTTTACGTTTCAAGTTACGGAAAAGGAGAACAAAAAGGAATATATATATGTGAATTAGATAAAGACAATAAAACAATATCTCTTGTTAAACAAATTATGACAAAAGATTATCCATCATATATCATTACTAAAGGTGACTTATTATACGCTGCATTTAAAGATGCTGGTTCCGGTATTGGTGGTGGTGTTGCTAATTATCAGATGATCAAAGATGATCTTCAATTATATTCTCACTTTGACTCAATGGGACGTTCATATACACATTTATGCTTAAGCCAAGATGATCACTATCTATTTACTGCAAACTATCACGTGGGAGCTACTGCTGCTTATTTACTTGAAGATAGGAAAATTGTAAAAAAGATTGGAACTGTTCACCATCATGGTTTAGGGATTGATTTATTGAAAAGACAAACTGGTCCTCATGTCCATTACGTAGGAATCACTCCCGACAATAAATTTCTTTACAGTGTAGATTTAGGAGCAGATAAAATTGTCATGTATGATTACAGTGATGGTATCTTAACTGAAAAATCTAAGAATAATCTGTTGATGATTCCTGGCAGTGGACCAAGACATATGATTTTTTCTAAAGATGGTAGATTCAGTTATGTCATTAATGAGATTTCTAATAGTATTATGGTTTATAGCTATCACGATGGTCATTATACACTCATTCAAGGAATCAACTGTGTTCCCCGTCATTTTCACGATTTCTCAAGTGCCGCAGCTATTCGTATGACAAAATCAGGGAAACATATCATGATTTCTAATCGGGGACACGATAGCATCGTTTTATATAGAGTGAATCAAGAAACTGGTAAGATTTCTTTACTCTATATGGTTCATACAGGTAAAGGCCCAAGAGATTTCAATATTATCGATGATCAATTTGTGATTGTCGCAAATCAAGAAAGTAATGAAATTGAATTATATACATTTGATGAAGAAACAGAAGAACTTCAATCAACCGGAGAAAAGATTGAAATACCGCAACCAGTTTGCGTCGCTTATTAAAAGGAGACTATACCATGAAATATGAAATAATCGGAGATACCCTTCCTGCTGTTATTTGTTATTTAAACAAAGGAGAAAAAATAATTACTGACAGTGGTGCCATGGCTTGGATGGATCCATGTATGAAAATGGAAACATCTGGTGGTGGAGCTGGTGCTGTTTTCGGTAGAATGTTTTCAGGTGAAACATTATTTAGAAATCACTATACAGCTTTAGCCGATGGAAAAATTGCTTTTGCATCAAGCTTTCCAGGAAAAATCTTAGCTTTGGATATTCAACCAGGAAAAGAAGTGATTATTCAAAAGTCTGCTTTTTTGGCAAGTGAAGAAAATGTCAGTACATCTGTTTTCTTCAATAAAAAAATGAGTACTGGTATCTTTGGCGGTGAAGGATTTATACTCACAAAGTTATCAGGACAAGGGACATGTTTTATAGAAGTTGATGGAAGTACTGTAGAATATGACTTACTTCCAGGTCAACAAATCATTATCGATACAGGTTATTTAGCATTGATGGATGCAACATGTAAAATGGAAATTCAATCTGTAGCAGGCTTAAAAAACAAATTTTTAGGTGGCGAAGGATTTTTCAATACTGTTGTTACAGGCCCAGGTCGTGTTGTTGTTCAAACAATGCCTATTACAGCTGTTGCTGGTACTTTATCAAGATATTTCCCAGCAGGTAAATAAATGAAAAAATTATTTTGTTTTGACATTGATGGAACATTACGTACAACAAGTGATCATGTTGTTCCTAAAAGTACAATCAAAGCATTAAACCTATTAAGAGATGATGGACATCATCTCTTAATTTCTACAGGAAGAAGTATCGATTCTTTAAAAAATACACATATCAATGAGATTTTCTCATTTGATGGTTATGTTTGTAATAGCGGACAAGCACTTTTGGATAAAAATTTACGACTTTTACACAAAGAAAACATTCCTCAAAACGTTGTTAAAAAAACAATTCAAGTCGCTAAAGAACATAATATTCCTTTGGCATTAAAAACAGTTCCACGTATTATTACTCAAGAACCTGATGAAAATGTTCTTCGTTCTTGCCAATTTTTTAATAACCCTGTTCCACAATTAGGAACATATACAGATCAAGATATTGGTGCTATGATTGCATATGGTCCATTAGGATATGCTTATGAAGAATTTAAAGCCATCCAAGAACTTGATGTTATGATTGGAGAATCCAGTTACGCTGATATTACTTTAAAAGGTATTTCCAAAGCGACTGGTATTCAATATTTTATGAAGATGTGGCATATCAATGATTATATTGCTTTTGGAGATTCTTTAAACGATGTAGAAATGTTTAAACATGCTTCATTTTCTATTTGTATGGGACAAGGGAATCAACAATTAAAACAAATGAGTTCTTATGTAACTGATCCTATTGATCAAGATGGTATATATAATGCTTGTATTCATTTAGGATATATAAAAGAGGAAAGCTAGGTTTAGCTATATAGCCTCTTTTTATTTTATGAAAATAATTTTATGATATCACCATCTCATGCTATGATAGCTTTGTTACGAGGAGATATGTATGAATAATCATTTGACAAAAGGACACGTATTAGAAGTCTTATTAATATTTGCTTTACCTTATTTATTAGCAAGCTTTTTGCAAAGTTTTTATGGAATGGCAGACTTGTATATTGTTGGACAATTCAATGGTGCCGATATTATTTCTGCTGTTTCTATTGGAAGTCAATTTATGCACCTCATCACTGTTATCATTATAGGAATGGCCATGGGAGCAACAATTAGAATAGGTCATGCAGTTGGAAGAGAAGACTATCATGATACTTCATGTATTGTTGGTAATACGTCTCTATTATTTATAGGAATTGCTTTAGTCATAACGGTTATGCTACTTTGCTTAACGTCGCCTATTATTCAATTGATGTCTACACCACCTGAAGCTATAAAAGCAACTTACGATTATTTGATAATCTGTTTTATTGGTATCCCATTCATTTTTTCTTACAATGTCATAAGCAGTATATATAGAGGTACCGGCGATTCCAAAAGTCCGATGTATTTTGTATTGGTATCTTGTATAACCAATATTATTTTAGATTATATTTTTGTTGGTTACTTTCATCTAGGTGCTTCTGGAGCAGCTTTAGCAACAGTGTGTGCACAAGCATTAAGTACAATCATTGCTTTATTAGTTATGATGAAAAAATCATTTGTTTTTCCTATACAAAAAAAGATTTTCGCTTTAATTTTTTTTACATTAGAAAAATTCTTTCATCAGGAATTCCAATTGTGCTTCAAGATGGATTGATTC
>CAMFRJ010000075.1 GCA_945981915.1 uncultured Erysipelotrichaceae bacterium | reverse complement strand
GTATACAATATTGACTTCATATTTAATATTCAATATAATGAATTCAATTACGGAGGATTCAATCATGAATAAAACATATATTAGTACTAGAAATCTTCAAAAAGAAATTAATTTTTATCAAGCAATTGTACAAGGAATTGGTGATGATGGAGGTTTATTAGTCCCTAACTTTGATTTACCAAAATTAGATTTAAAACAATTGGTGAACTTAAACTATGTAGAATTAGCAACTGAAGTGATCTCTACATTTGTTCCTGATGAAGGAAAAGAACTCATTCATCAAGCATGTATCAATGCTTATGGAAAAGGATTATTCCCAGAAATTGTCGTTCCTGTTGAAAAAGCAGGAGATGTTTATATAGCAGAATTATTCCATGGTCAAACGGCTGCATTTAAGGATATGGCTCTATCTTTATTACCTCATTTAATGACTTTATCATTAAAACAGCTAAATGAAGATAGATTGGTCATGATCTTGGCCGCTACAAGTGGTGATACTGGAAAAGCGGCTTTAGAAGGATTTAAAGATGTTGAAGGAACATGCATTAAAGTCTTTTATCCATTAGATGGGGTCAGCGCGATTCAGCAACAACAAATGATTTCGCAAGAAGGAAAGAATGTTAAGGTTATTGGAATTAAAGGAAACTTTGATGATGCACAAAGTGCTGTTAAAGTGGCTTTTGGTGATGCTTCATTAAAAGAAGCAAGTGATCAACATCATGTTTTCTTATCTTCTGCCAATTCAATTAATGTAGGACGTCTAATTCCTCAAATTGTGTATTATTTCCATAGTTATTTTGAATTAGTGAGAAGAAAAGAAATTACAATGTCAGAAGAAATCAATTTCTGTGTACCAAGTGGAAACTTTGGAAACTGTTTGGCAGGTTGGATAGCTAAACAAATGGGATTACCAGTCAAAAGATTTATTGCTGCTTCCAATAAAAATAATATTTTAACTGATTTCTTTACAACAGGGAAATATGATGCTAATAGAGAATTTTATAAAACAAATGCACCAGCAATGGATATTCTTGTATCTAGTAATTTAGAAAGACTTGTTTGGTTTATGTCTAACAAAGATGGAAATAAAGTCAGAGAATACATGGATAAATTGAAAAAAGATGGTGTGTATGAAGTAGATGCAGATATTTTTGCAAGAATTCAAGAAGAATTTTCTGCTGGCTATCTTACAGAACAACAGGTTATGGAAACAATCAAAGATTGTTATGAAAAAACAGGATATGTTTTGGATACACATACAGCATGTGGCTATGGGGTATTAAAACAATATCAGAAAGAGACAAACGATCAGACAAAGACAGTTCTTTTATCAACAGCTTCACCATATAAATTCCCTGAATCAGTTTATCAGGCTTTATTCAATGAAGGATTAGATGTTTATGAAGCAATTGAAAAATTACATAAAAAAACAGGTGTCGCTGTGGCTAAACCATTAATTGGTATTCAAGATAGACCTGTTTTACATCATGATCATATTGATAAAACAGAAATTATTCATTTTATTAAATCTGAAATTGAAAAGATTTAGGAGGATCATATGAAAGTAAAAATCAGAGTTCCTGCAACAAGTGCTAATTTAGGACCTGGATTCGATGTTGCGGGATTAGCACTTACATTATACAATACATTTACATTTGAATTAAATGATGGTGGCTTAAATATTGCGGGGTGCCCAACGCAATTTTGTAATGAAGATAACTTAACTTATCAAGCATTTCAAGAAGCAGCCAAGTATTGTGGCTTAGAATACAAAGGGGTTAATATTGATTGTGTCAGTCAAGTTCCTTATACAAGAGGACTAGGAAGTAGTTCGACATGTATTGTTGCAGGAATCGTAGGTGCTTTTGCTTTTAAAGATAAAGCAGAAGACAGACAAGAAATTCTTGAACTGGCAACCAAAATAGAAGGACACCCTGATAACGTGGCTCCTGCTATTTTTGGCGGATTAACAGTTTCAGTTATGGAACAGGATAATGTTTTAACATTAAATATACCTGTTAAACATGAATATAAGTATGTGACTTTGATTCCACCGTTTACTTTATCAACAGAACAGTCACGTAAAGTTTTACCACAAACACTAGATAGAAAAGACGCAATTACGAATGTTTCTCATTTGGCTTTAGTTGTCGCTTCTTTGATCAATGGGTATGATGAAGGATTAAAGTTAGGATTTAAGGATCGTTTACATCAGCCATATCGTGGTGGATTAATTAGAGGCTATGATGAAATCATGGAAGTATTAGAGAAAGATCCAGATGTTTTAGGATGTTATTTATCAGGTGCAGGACCTACTTTAATGGCTGTTATTAAAGAAGAAGATAAGATGGGTGTTGTCAGAATTAAAGAAGAGCTTGGTTCGTTATTAAATGATTGGGATGTTTTAAAATTAGAATTAGATCATAGAGGATATACTTGTGATTATGAATAAAATGTGGGGATTTCCCACATTTTATTTCTTTTTAGCGTTATAATCGTCGTTTGTTTCGCATAAATAATCAATACTTTTATTATAGAAGGCAGATAGTTTTTTCCATACTTCTATAGGAACACTTCTTTCTCCGTTTTCATAATGGCAATAGGCACGTGTTGAAACAAATAAGTAATCAGCAACATCTTTTTGTTTTAAATTATTTGTTTCTCTAAGATTTATTAAATTGATATAGGGTGTTTTCTTTTTCGTCATACTAAGTGACTCCTTTCAAAAAATGAATCTCTTACTGGCAGTCTTATTGTAGATTATATTTGTATTATAGTGTATTTTTTTTTAAAACATGAAAAATGGAACAACTTGGTCTTTTGAATATTTCAATTTTCAATGGTTTTGTTATAATAGTAATCATGTAAAGGATGTGAGAGTATGGAAGGTATTACACAAATAGATAAAACTCAATATTTTGAAGAATGTAAAAGAATTGTCAAAGAAGAGATTCAAGAAATGATGTCGGAAGAATTACTGACAATTGTCACTAATGAAATCATGGATACTTGTTTATTTATAGGTGGAGATTTTGCAAAAGACAACATTAAAGATATTACGAGACAATATGTGTCAATGGGAGCGCTAAATAGAATAAAGATGGCGCATGGAGGAATCAAGTAATGCAATATTATTGTGAAATTCCCACGCCAAAAGGAACAATGAGAGGCTATTTTCATAAACCGCAACGTGATAAACATCCTGTATGTCTGATCTTTCATGGCTTTACAGGACAAAAAACGGGAACAAAGTTTTGTTATGTCCAACTTGCCAGAATGTTAGAAGCAAAAGGAATTGCTACATTTCGTTTTGATTTTTTAGGAAGTGGAGAAAGTGATGGAAACTTTGTAGATATGACTTTTCAAGATGAATTGTCTTGTGCCAGAGTGATTTTAGAAGAAACATTAAAAATGGAAAACTGTACAGAAATCTATGTGTTGGGTCATTCCATGGGTGGAGCTGTTGCAAGTGAACTTGCAAAATTATATCCTGATCAAATCAAAAAAATGGTTTTATGGGCTCCAGCCTTTAATTTACCTAATGCTTTAGATTATTTAACAGGGCTTGTTGCCCGTGCAAAAACATATGATCATAATGGTTATGAAATATCAGATGAATTTGTTCAAGATATTTTAAAAAGAGATTTTTACGAACATTTAGATACTTATAAAAATCAATTGTTGATTATCCATGGAACAAAGGATACAACTGTTCCTTATGAAATTTCTAAGCGATATCGACAATTGTTTCATCCAGGATTTTCATTTGTTCCAATTGAAAATGGAAATCATAATTTTGATAAGTGTGAAGACATCAAAAAGGTTCTTCAACTCAGTTTAAATTTTTTATGTAAATAACAGTATTTTTATGTCTTTTCAAGACATAATCTTATTGACATTGACAAATGAATTTCATATAATTAAAAAGGTTTCATAGGCAAAAACCTTTATAAGTCCCCGGTAAGGAAATACAAAGGAGAGAAAAAGATGAGACAAACAACAATGGCAAAACCTGCCACAATCGAAAGAAAATGGTATGTAGTTGATGCAGCTGGACAAACATTAGGGCGTTTAGCTTCAGAAGTTGCTACAGTGTTAAGAGGAAAAAATAAACCTACTTACACACCACATGTTGACACTGGTGATTATGTAATTATTATCAATGCTGAAAAAGTTGTAATGACAGGTAAAAAATTAGACAACGTAAAATATTATCATCATTCAGGATGGTTAGGTGGTCTTAAAGTCAAGACAGCTAAACAATTCTTAGAACAAAATCCAACTGGATTCGTAGAAGCAGCAGTTAAAGGTATGTTACCACATAATACATTAGGTAGAAAACAAGGTATGAAATTATTTGTTTATGCAGGAGATAAACATCCTCATGCAGCACAAAATCCAGTAGAAATGAAAGTGAAAGGGTAAGGTGAGAGATAATGGCAAACGTACAATATAGAGGAACAGGTAGAAGAAAATCTTCTGTAGCACGTGTTATCTTAACACCAGGTACAGGAAACTTCGTTATCAACGGAAAAGAAGCTAGAGAATATTTAGCATCTGATGTTTTAATGATGATCGTTAATCAACCATTAGAATTAACTAACACAAAAGATAAATTTGATGTAAGAGTTAACGTTTATGGTGGAGGATACTCAGGTCAAGCTGGTGCTATCCGTCATGGTGTAGCAAGAGCTTTATTACAAGCTGGTGATGATTATAGACCAACATTAAAAGCAGCTGGATTATTAACTCGTGATGCACGTGTTAAAGAACGTAAGAAATACGGTCTTAAAAAAGCACGTCGTGCTCCACAATTCTCAAAACGTTAGTAATAATTGTTATGAGAAGATTAGAGAAGTATTTAGACTTTGTGAGAAGTTTAGATACTTCTTTTTTTCTTTTTTAAATAAGGGTAATATCTAAGTAAATAGTTTCAACGAAAGGAGCTACAAATTATGGATAACAATCTTATTGACAATGAAGCATGAGTCAATGAAATTACAAATATTATCACAAATGCTAGAAATAATGTTATTAAAAATATTAACAATGAGTTAATTAATGCATATTGGAATATAGGACGTATCATAGTTGAAGATGAGTTAAAATCAAAGCGTGGGGAATATGGTAAAAAACAATTACTTACACTATCAAAAACTCTTACAAATAAATTTGGAAAAGGGTTTTCTCGAGCAAATTTACAAAATATGTGATTACTTTATTTAAAATATCCAATTTGCCAGACACTGTCTAGCAAATTAAGTTGGTCCCATTATTGCGAATTATTATATATATCAGATGATGACAAACGTAACTTCTATGAAAAAGAAGCAATAAATGCAAAGTGGTCAGTAAGAGAATTAAAAAGACAAATAAGTTCTTCTTTATTTGAAAGATTGTTATTGTCAAATGGTGATGCTAATAAAAAGAAATTACTCGAATTAGCTTTAAAGGGCAATGAAATTGCAAAATCTTAAGATATAGTCAAGGACCTATATGTTTTTGAATTTCTTGGAATTCCAGAAAATAAACTAATGATGGAATCAGATTTAGAGGAAGCTCTTGTTAGGTAAATTGAAAAATTTTTATTAGAACTAGGCAAAGGATTTATGTTTGTAGGAACTCAACAAAGAGTGACATTTGGTAATACCCATTATTATGTTGATATGGTTTTCTATAATAAAATTCTAAAATCGTATGTATTGATTGAACTAAAGACTATTAGATTAATGCCTGAAGCTGTTGGACAACTTAATATGTATTTGGATTATTAAGTTAATGATGAAAATGATAATCCTCCAATTAGTTTGATTTTATGTACTGACAAAGGAAATGTGGATATGCAATATGCTTTGGGAGGTTTAAGTAATAATATTTTTGCTTCTAAATATGTAACATATATGCCTGATAAAGATCAATTAATTGCTCAGGTTGAAGCTGTATTATCATCTAATGATAATAGAGATTAAAAGCTATAAGATTTTGTGAGAGTTATTCGCAATGCAACAAAACTATCAAAAAACATTGATTTTATTGTATATTGAAATTCTCAAAACGTTAGTAATCGTTGCTGTGGGAAGATTAGGGAAGTATTTAGGCTTTGTGAGAAGTTTCAATGCTTCTTTTTGCGATAATGATAGAATAATAAAAATCATAATACTTTTTTTAAGTTGTTTTGGATAGTTTAATCTGACTAAATGAGGAATATCACTTTTTTTGGAAAAACAATTGTATTTTTTAAATTTACAGTATAAAGCTATTTTAATTATAGGAAACAGTATGTCATATTATGATATACTGTCTTCATTTGTTCAAGAGTATCTGGGATCTTTTTGTGTAAAAAGATTTAAAT
>CAMFRJ010000074.1 GCA_945981915.1 uncultured Erysipelotrichaceae bacterium | reverse complement strand
ATATTTGATATTGACATGCTCCCCTCTATTTATTTGTTGATCAACTTTTTCTTTAAAAGAATATGTTCTACCATGATGTTTAAATTCAATAGTCATCATATGATCTTCAAGATCAATAACTATTCCTTTTGTTTTTTTAATACAATTGACTTTCAGCATTCTTTTCTTTTTTTCATTTTTTCTTTTGTAATCTTGCATAAAAACAATAACCAAGAAAACAAGAGAACATATTCCTATTATCATACAAATGATCCATATAAAAACAAACCAAAACATTATTCTGTCAATTCCTTTTGATTAATCTTTCTCATATCAATTTTATAACAAATATATAACATAATCGCCGCTCCAAACCAAGCTAATACCTCAGCAATATAAATACCATAAACACCTATATACTTTGGTAATATCAAAGCTGCTGATACTCTCATCACAAGCTCAACAATACCTGAAACCATCGGAATAAAAGTATTTTCCATTCCTTGTAAAGCACTGCGGTATGAATATAAAATATATAGGATTGGCAAACAAACAGCCATCACGAATAGATAATCATAAGCATATTTTAATACTATTTGCGTTTGTTTAGGTGAAGCTGATATGAATAACATCAAAACATTTTTACCAAATAAAATGACAATCAATAATATGACAATGGAAATCGCAACCGATAATAAATTTGCTTGAAAAACACCTTGTTTCATCCTTTGATATTTTTTTGCTCCATAGTTTTGAGATGTAAATGTTGTAATGGCATAACCAAAAGAAATCGAAACAACTTCTAAGATACCATAAAATTTATTAGTGGCTGTATAGCCAGCAATAAACAAGAAACCAAAACCATTGACAACACTTTGTAAAATAATGCCACCAATTGCAATAATCATATTTTGAAAAGCTAATGGTGTTCCTAATTTAATTAATTGTCTGATCAAATGCATATCAAGATAAAAGCTTTCTTTCGTCAGTTGAAATGGTAATTCTTTTGTCAATCTTCTATAACAAAATAAAGCTGCAAATAATTGTGATATAAGAGTTGCTAGAGCTGCACCAGCTATTCCTAAATGAAAAATACAAACTGCAATCAAATCTAGTATGATATTTATACACGCTGCTATCACCATAGCATGAAGTGGTGTTCGACTATCACCAATTGCTCTTAAAGTACTTGAAAAACAATTATAAAAAATGACAATGATTGAACCAGTAGAAATAATTCTTAAATATAATATTGAGCCTTGGATCGTATTTTCTGGTGTATTTAATAGATGAAGTAAGGGGACAATAATGATTTGTGATATAATCATGACAAGAATCCCTATCACCAAACAAGAAAGATAAGACATTGTTATTGTCTTTTCCATTCCTTTTTCATCATTAGCACCTAAACAGTTAGACACACGAATAGAAAATCCTTGAGTAAAGCCCATTAATAGCCCAAGAATGGCCCAGGTGATCCAATCAGCTCCACCAATAGAAGCCAAAGCATCAACACCCACAAACTGCCCAACAATCATTGTATCAACCATAGTATATAGTTGTTGTAAAAGATTCCCAAACATTAAAGGTAATGCAAATATAATAATTAATTTTAAAGAATTTCCCTCTGTCATATTTTTCATGGTATCCCCCCTTTCTTTTATATTTTCATCAAAACACTTTTAAAGATTGATATCTTTAATATCTGACTCTGTATCTTACATTATCTTTCTCCATGAACTATTCGTCAAGAGATTCACAAGGATTTCTTAACTCAATAATATATTACCATTTCATTTCCTTTTTTAAGCCAATTTCGCTATAATAAAAAAGGATTAAAGGAGTGAAATATATTATATGGCAAATTGTAGTCACAATTGTGAAGAATGTAATCAAGATTGTAGTGAAAGAAGCTTCTTAGCGCCTATGAATCAACACTCAAATGTTAAAAAAGTGATTGGTGTTGTGAGTGGTAAAGGTGGCGTGGGAAAATCTTCTATTACTGCGCTATTGGCGTTATTAAAACAAAGAGAAGGAAAAAAAGTTGCTATCTTAGATGGAGATATTACGGGTCCATCTATTGGACGTGTTTTTGGTGTAGAACATCAACAATTATTATCTAACGGTGAAGACATTATTCCTGTAACAAGTACAGCAGGAACAAAGATCATTTCTGCCAACCTCATGTTAGAAACAAGTGATACTCCTGTCATCTGGAGAGGGCCTGTATTAGCTGGTTTAATCAAACAGTTTTGGAGTGATGTGGTATGGGGTGATATCGATTATATGTTCGTAGATATGCCTCCTGGTACCGGTGATGTTCCTTTAACGGTCTTTCAATCATTGCCATTAGATGGTATCGTGATTGTCACTAGTCCTCAAGAACTTGTTGGAATGATCGTAGGAAAAGCTGTAAATATGGCTAAGCAAATGAATATTCCAATTATTGGTCTTGTTGAAAATATGTCTTACGTCAAATGTCCTGACTGTGATAAGAAGATTTATATTTTTGGTAAAAGTCATGGACAAGAAACAGCTGACCAATACGGTCTAGATCTTTTAGGACAATTACCTTTAGATAGTGAACTCACACAACTCTCTGATTTAGGAAAAGTTGAAGATTTCTATGCCCCATGGTTAGAAAATTTCAGTGAAAAAATAAAAAACATCTAAAAAGATGATATGATATCTTCTTGAAGCAGCGTTTTATGAGTTATGCTGTCAAGAGATTATCATATCATCTTATATTTTTTATTGATGGACATCTTGGTGACAATGTGGACAAATGATCTCTCCATCCAGTTTTGTTCCACAATGAGGACAAAAAGAAATATCGTTTTGTTGATTTGCTTCGATAAAAAGATTTTTCTTTTTATTCTTTATAATGAAAATAAGGATTACAATAAAAACAAGAATACCCAAACCAGATACAACATATATCCATACCTGATTGACAGATTGACTTTTTGAAAGATCACACGTCACAACTATTTGATCAAGTTGATGATCTTGTGACATCAATTCTATGAGGTCTATCGTTACTGTGTCACCATCAACATTCCCCACATTTGAAGAGACTTTCCCTGGCATTTTTATAGAGACATTCATTTCTACACCAGTATTTTTCAAATCTTGCAAAGAATAATCCATATCTTCTAATTCGTCAACATCCTGAAGCTCCTCAAGCGGCAATGTCAACGTCATCATATTTCCATCTTTTTTCAACATGTCCTGGACATCGTCATCTACATGATTTGCCTTTGCTACGAGTCCTATCCATGTTTGTCCAGCTATTGTTTTTTCTATTGGTTCTATTTGAGCCCCATTCATTTCCGACGATACTTCTTTTTCCATAGTTTGAAAAAATTCATCTTTTGTCATATTGATAGTGCTTAAAAATGATTCTTGCATTAACATTTCGACATTCATATTCATTTTTAAATCTTTTGATACTTCAATATTCATATTCATTTTCATACATCCAGTTAAAACAAAAATCAAAGAAAACATAGTCAATAATTTCATTATTTTTTTCATAAAAACACACCTCTTTGTTATTTTAATAATAAATGTACTCAATTGACAAGATTTTTGTTATAATATAAAAAATGGAGGAAATAATTATGAACGAAAAAACAATGCAAAAATTTAGTTATGGACTTTTTGTCTTAACTTCTAATGATGGTCAAAAAGATAATGGTTGTATCATTAATACAGGTTTACAATTAACTTCTCAACCTCAAAAAGTAGGAATTGCTGTTAATAAAGCAAACTATAGTCATGATGTCATCGCAAATACTAGAAAATTTAATTTATGTATTTTAAGTGAAGAAGCAGATTTTTCTTTATTTCAAAGATTTGGTTTTCAATCAGGAAGAGATGTGAATAAATTTGATGGTTTCCATGATTATAAGAAAGGATATAATGATTTACCAATTATCACAAAAGGAACAAATGCCTATATTTCTGCTTGGGTAGATCAAATTATTGATTTAGGGACACATTCATTATTTATTGGTATGGTTACTGATATGGATATCTTAAATCAAGTCCCATCAGCAACATATACTTATTATCATCAACATATTAAACCTAAACCAGAAAAGAAATCATCTCAAAAAACAGCTTGGCGCTGTAAGATCTGTGGTTTTGTTTACGAAGGGGAAACATTACCTGACGATTATATTTGTCCACTTTGCAAACATCCTGCAAGTGATTTTGAAAAAATATAAAAAAGTATCGCGATATGTCACAACTAAAAATGACACTCGCGATGCTTTTTAATTTAATTGCCCATTATTTCTATTATTGAATTCCCTAACAGCATCATTGATGACCTGATTCAAATATTGACTGAATTCTTCTTTATCATCAGCATCAGATAACTGTACTGGCATATTTAATACTCCAACATGAATATTTTCATCTGACATTAATCTTTCTAGACCTCCTGCTTGGTTTACCAATTGGGAGGCTGCTTTCATTGTTTTACAATGTGCCATTGTTGCATAATAAACATAGTCTTCTAATGTATCGGCTACCCCTGTATCTTGTAATTCTTGGAGTTGTTCTTCTAATATTTCAATATCTTCATCACTAAATTGTATCGTTAATTGTTTCATTATACTCCTCCTTAGATTATTGTCGAATATTATATTAACATAATTATTAAAAAAAGGAAGATATCTTCCTTATTTTTTTGTACCAAACAAGCCTCTGGTAATACTCTTGCCGCTTTCTCTTAAAAAAGTACTCAATGCATTGGTAGCAGCACGTTGAATAATTTTTTCAGGACTCGTACTTTTTCCTCCCATAATAGAACGAGAAATACTAGAACTGATTGAACGGCTTACAGATGATGTTGCCGAATTCAATGTCTTCTTAGCAATATCTGTTTTTTGTTTATCTTTTTTTGCTTTTTCTTTTTCTGCAGCAGCTTTAGCCTTTGCTTCTTCTTTTTCTTTAGCTTTTAACTGTTTTTCTGTTTCTTCTTGCTCTTGCTCTTGTGCATTGACTTGTTGTAATGATTCAAAAGCAGACATACGATCTGTTGTCTTTCGATATTTTAATTCGAATTCACTTGCTAAAATCGTTTGCTTAACAACTGCTTCATCACTTGGACCCATAAGACTTTGTGGTGGTAAGATTCTTGCCCTTTGAACAATCCCTGGAGCTCCATCCTCATCAAGACATGAAACCAAAGCTTCTCCTACTTTTAATTCACCGATAATTTCTTCTACTTTAAAAGCTGGATTCTGTCTGAATGTTTGGGCAACAACTTTCACTGCTTTTTGTTCTGCTGGGGTAAAAGCACGCAAAGCATGTTGTATACGATGTGATAATTGTGCTAAAACTTCATCTGGAATATCACTAGGACTCTGACTAATAAAATATATACCTACACCTTTTGAACGAATCAGTTTAACAATCTGAACAACTTTTTGCACCAGTGCTGGTGGGCAATCTTTAAACAGTAAATGAGCTTCATCAAAAAAGAAAATCATTCTTGGTTTATCTAAATCTCCCACTTCTGGTAATCTTTCATAAAGTTCACTTAACATCCATAATAAAAATGTAGAATATAATGTTGGTGATTGAATGAGTCTAGTACTATTTAAAATATTGATATAGCCCTTTCCTTGAGAATCTGTTCTCATCCAGTCTGTTATCTCAAAACTTGGTAGACCAAAAAAGATATCTCCTCCTTCATCTTCCAACTGTAAGAGCGCCCTTTGTATTGCTCCAATAGAAGCAGTAGAAACATTTCCATAAGTCATCGTGTAATCTTCTTTATGCTCTCCTACATAAGCAAGCATGGCTCTTAGATCTTTAAGGTCATCCATCAAATACCCTGCATCATCAGCAACTCTAAAGACAATAGCTAATACACCCTCTTGTACATCAGTTAACCCCAACAGTTTCCCTAAAAGCACTGGCCCCATCTCAGAAACTGTTACTCTTATGGGATGTCCCACTTCTCCAAAAATATCCCAATAATGGGTTGGAAAACTCTTATATTGCCAATTATTGATACCAAAATATTTGATTCTTTCTTGCATATTATCACTATTTTTTCCTGGTTGACACATTCCTGATAAATCACTTTTAACATCACTTAAAAAAACAGGAACTCCTAAGTCTGAAAATGATTCAGCCATTACCTTTAAAGTGATTGTTTTCCCTGTTCCCGTTGCTCCTGCAATGAGACCATGTCTATTTGCCATTTGAGGAATCATATATATAGGTTGATCGCTACTTGCAATCCATATTTTATTCTTATCAATCATACTCTTTCTCCTCCATCTTTATGAACTATTAATATAAATATTATATATAATATTTATATAAAAAAAAAGATAGCCCTGACTATCTTTTTTTT
>CAMFRJ010000073.1 GCA_945981915.1 uncultured Erysipelotrichaceae bacterium | reverse complement strand
ATATTGATTCTATTAAAGACATAAAAGAACATGATCAAATTGAAGTCATGTTAAAAGATGGAAAATTTAAAGCAGTTGTTAAGGAGTGGTAAAATGGAAAATATGACTTTTGAACAAGCAATGACACGATTAGAAGATATTGTTAAAAAATTAGAAGATCATACAGTATCTTTGGATGATAGTGTGGCACTTTTTCAAGAAGGTGTACAGCTTTCTAAATTTTGTTCAGATAAATTATCAAGTGTAGAAGAAAAAGTATCTCAAATAATGATTGATGGAGAATTGAAAGAGTTTAAAATTGAGGATTAGTTTATGGATAAAATAATTAGAGAAATTAATGAAAGGTTACAAACTATATTAGATCAATATCCTGATGGAACCGTGAAAGAGGCGATGTATTATTCTTTAAAAGCAGGAGGTAAACGTATTAGGCCGCTTTTATTATTACAAGTCATTCGATCTTATGGTTTAGATTATCATCCATATATTGATGTCGCTTGTTCTTTAGAAATGATTCATACCTATTCATTAATTCATGACGATCTTCCAGGTATGGATAATGATGATCTAAGAAGGGGACTACCTACTTGTCATAAAAAATATAATGAAGCTATTGCAATACTCGCTGGTGATGGATTGTTAAATGAAGCAGTTAATATAATCATTAACTGTCATCTAGAAAGTCATTTAACATTATCTCTTATTTCATGTCTTTATTCATCAAGTGGAATTGCAGGAATGATTTATGGACAAGAACTTGATATACAAAATGAAGGAAAAGAGCTTGATGTGACTACATTGCAAAAAATCCACCGTTATAAAACTGGTAAGTTAATTGCTTGTGCATTAAAAATGGGTTCATTGATTGCAAGTGAAAAAGATGTTGATATTTGGGAAGATATAGGGTATACAATAGGACTAGCATTCCAAATTCAAGATGATGTTTTAGATGTTACAAGTACAACTGAACAATTAGGGAAGCCTGTTGGTAGTGATGAAAGTAATCATAAATCAACTTATGTGACATTATTAGGTATTGAAAAATGTCAGGAATTAGTGAATCAATTATTTAAAGAAGCTATCGAAAAAATATATTCCTTAAGAATCAATCATGGATTATTGTTAGAAATAGTGGAAAAACTAAAAGAAAGAGTGAGTTAGTTGGATCTTAGAAAAATAAAAAATCCTACTTTTTTAAAGGATTTAGATACAAAACAATTAAATAGTTTAGCTTTTGATATACGCCGTTTTTTACTCAATAATATATCAAAAACAGGAGGACATCTTTCTAGTAATTTGGGTATTGTAGAATTGACAATTGCTTTACATTATGTTTTTAATTCGCCTGTTGACAAAATATTTTTTGATGTTGGACACCAATCCTATGTTCATAAGATATTAACCGGACGCGCGAAATATTTCCCAACGCTAAGACAGTATGATGGTCTTTCAGGATTTCAAAAATGTCATGAAAGTGTCCATGATGTTTGGGAAGCAGGTCATTCTTCAACAGCGTTATCTGCAGCAACTGCTATGGCTGTTGCTCGCGATCTTAATCATGAAAATTATGATATTATACCTGTTATAGGTGATGGTGCTATTGTTGGAGGACCATCTTTGGAAGCTTTGAATCATTTAGGATCATTAAATAATAAAGTGATTGTTATTCTTAATGACAACCAAATGTCTATTAGTAAAAGTATTGGTGGTTTTAATAATTTCTTAAATGATATTCGTTTAAGCAATACTTATAATCGTGTAAAAAATGATTATAAAAATATTTTAACAAAAGGTAAAGTCGGTAATCAAGTTTATCGAGCTACAAAAAATATTAAAGATTTTGTTAAACATGGTTTCATGGACGATACGATTTTTGAAGACTTTGGTTTGGATTATTTAGGTCCAGTTGATGGTCATAATATTGAAGAATTAATCAGAGTTTTAAAAATTGCTAAAAAGAATAAAAAAAGTGTTGTTGTACATGTCATTACTAAAAAAGGAAAAGGATATCAATTTGCTGAAAATGACAAAACTGGTCAATGGCATGGTGCTTCTCCATTTTGCATTAGTACAGGAGAATTAATCAATACAGCAAATGGCAAAATATCTTGGTCCGCTGTGATGGCAGAACATTTAGATCAATGGATGAAAAAAGATCAAGATATCGTTGCAATCACGCCAGCGATGATTTATGGTTCTTCTTTGAATGATATATTTAAAAAATATCCTGATCGCAGTTTTGATGTAGGAATTGCTGAAGAGCATGCAATGACTTTTACAGCCGGATTAGCTATTAGTCATAAAAAACCTTTTATTTCTGTCTATTCATCATTTTTGCAAAGAGCTTATGATCAGATTGTTCATGATATTGCTAGAATGAAATTACCTTGCTTATGTTCAATAGACCGAGCAGGTATTGTTGGTAGTGACGGACCGACTCATCATGGTGTTTTTGATCTATCATTTATGAATGCAATTCCACATATTGTGTATTTTGCACCAAAAAATGCAAAAGAATTAAAAATGTTTATGAATACAGCATTTCAAATGTTTGATAAACCATATTTTATTCGTATACCTAAAGGTGATATTGATAATGATGATGTTTCATTAGGTTTGACTTTACCATTAGGAAAATGGTCGATTGAAACTTATGAATCAAATTATGAGATGACTCTTATTACATACGGAGAAAATGTAAATATCGTTAAGAAAATGATTGACGATCATCAACTTAAAATTAGGCTTGTCAATGCGAAATTTATTAAACCGCTGGATTATGAACTTCTTCAATGTATATTTGGTGATGACAACAAACCAATTATGGTCTATGAAACAGATTTAAGAATAGGTTCACTCGGAAGCATGATATTGGATTATTGTAATCAAATACATATTTTAAGACCTTTTGAACATATTGCTATTGACGATCATTTTTCGAAACAGGGAAATAAACAACAGATCTATCAAGACGAACATATTGATATTCATTCCGTTTTCAAAAAATGTGAAGCCATTATAAATAAGGAGCTTGTACATGGAAAAAAAGAGAGTTGATGTATTATTAGTTGAACAAGGTTTTTTTGATTCGAGAGAACGTGCAAAAAGAGCTATTATGGCTGGTTTGGTTCATGATGATCATGATCGGCTTGATAAGCCAGGTACAAAGATTCCAGTTGATACACAACTGTATGTGAAAGGTTCAATAATGCCTTATGTATCAAGAGGTGGTTTAAAACTTGAAAAAGCTATTCGTGTCTTTCATCTTGATATGAAAGATAAAATCATGGTAGATATTGGATCATCAACAGGCGGATTTACCGATTGTGCTTTACAAAATGGTGTACAATTGGTATATGCAGTTGATGTAGGAACTAATCAATTAGTTTGGAAATTAAGAAATGATAAAAGAGTCATTGTGAAAGAAAAAACTAATTTTAGATATGCAAATAAAGATTTGTTTGAATATGGATTACCAAATATTGCAACAATAGATGTTTCTTTTATTTCATTAAAACATATTTTTAATGCTTTAAAGACAATTCTCTCAGAAGGTGATGAAATTGTCGCTTTAATCAAGCCACAATTTGAAGCTGGAAAAGAAGATGTCGGGAAAAAAGGTATTGTTAAGGACCAAAATGTTCATATACGTGTTATTGAAAATGTGATAAAATATGGTAATGAAGTAGGTTTTTATTTAAAAGATTTATCTTTTTCCCCCATCACTGGTGGAGAAGGAAATATTGAGTTTTTAGCATATTTTACAGTGGGTGGGTCTAATCATCCTTTTGATATTAAATCAGTCGTAGGCGAAGCTCATTTGTGTTTTGAAGGATAGGTGAATTTATGTTAGAGAGTTTGTATATTGAAAATTTTGCAATCATAGATACTTTACAAATCGATTTTTCTCAAGGTATGACTGTCATTACTGGTGAAACAGGTGCAGGAAAATCAATTATCATTGATGCAATTGGACAATTAGCTGGCGATAGAACAAGTTTGGATCTCATTAAAAAAGGAAAAGATAAAGCTTTTATTGAAGGTATATTTTCAATTGATCAACATATGAGTCAGTTATTAGAAGAATATAACATTCCCTTAGATGATAAACTTGTTATTTCAAAAACTTTGCAAACAGATGGAAAAACTATGATTAAAATGAATTATAAAAATGTAACACAAATCATTTTAAAAAAAATAGTGCCATTTTTGGTTGATGTACATTCTCAATTTGAAACTCATCAATTATTTAATCCTCAAAATCATATTAGCATTTTAGATGCTTATATTGGTGTTTCATTATCTCAATTAAAAAAAGAGTATGCTGATGTCTATCATCAATTTATGTCTTTAAAAAAAGAATATCGATCATTGGTTGAAGAAGAATTAAGTGATGAGCAACTTGATTTTTATCATTCACAATTATCAGAAATAAATGAAATTGATTTTGACCATTTTAATGAAGAAGAATTGTTTAAAGAACGCAAAAAATTGTTAGATTTTGAAAAAAATAAGCAGCATTTTCAACAATTTGATTCATATATCAACGATAACCAAGGTGCTCTAAGTTTATTAAAATCTGGATTATCAGAGTTATCTTATATTGAGGATGATCAAGTTAAAAAAATATATGATCAACTTTATGACATCTATTATTCTTTAAATGATTACTGCCAAGAAATTGATGATATTGCATCTGATCATTATTTTGATGAAGATTATTTCAACGAATTACAAGATCAGTATTTTACACTCAATAAATTAAAAAGAAAATATGGTCAAACAATCGATTCTATATTAACATTTAAAGATGAATTAACCACAAAAATTAATCATTTCAATCATAGAGATGAAAAGCTTGAACGATTAAAAAATGATATAGATTTGTATTATAGTAAGTCTTGTACATTAGCACATTCAATAACAGAATTAAGAAAAAGATATGCTATGGAATTACAAAATAAGATAATGAATGTTTTAAAACAACTTTATCTACCACATGTTCAATTAGAATTTCATTTTGAGCAAACAGAATTAACTGTCAATGGTCAAGATAGTGTTATTATCTATGTTTCTACTAACGTTGGTCAAAACTTGAAGCCTTTGCAAAAAGTCGCTTCTGGTGGAGAACTTTCGCGTATTATGTTGTCATTAAAGACTGTTTGCAATGAATTCAATGGTATTTCAACAATCATTTTTGATGAAGCTGATACTGGAGTTAGTGGCAAAGTTGCTGAAAGTATTGGCCGTGTTATGAAAGATATCGCCAATAAACAACAAGTCATTTGTATTACTCATCTTGCCCAAGTTGCTAGTTTTGCTAAACATCATCTTCTCATTGAAAAAAATGTTCAAGATGACTATACTGTTGTCTCAGTTAAAGAATTGAGCGAAGAAGAAAGCATTGTAGAAATTGCAAAAATGATTTCTGGTGCCAACCTATCTAAAGAATCCATTCAACATGCAGCCAATTTAAAAAAAAATAATGCATGATCAAAAGCATAGATGCCAAAATAGAGTGTAGTCAAAAGACTACATGGAGGTGTCTATGCTTTTTAAAAAGCTTTTTATTACCTTCGTTGTATCTTTATCATTGTTATTTAATATAACATCTATTTTTGCTATTGACGTCTATTTAGGTGGCGAATCGGTTGGAATAGTTCTCAATTATGATGGTGTTTTGATTACAGGTGCTTATGAAATAGAATATCATCATCAAAAATATAATCCTTTTGATGATTTTCAACCCTATGATATTATTGTTTCAGCAAATAATCAAAAGATCAGTAGCATTCATGATTTAACAAAAGAAATAGAGAAATGTGTTAATAATATGAATGTTATAGTCAAAAGAAACAATAATAATGTTCAAGTCAATATGAAGATATCAAAAAATGAACAAAACTTTACAACTGGTCTATATGTCAAGGATAGTGTAAAAGGAATAGGAACAATTACTTATTATAATCCTGAAACTGGACAATTAGCGTGTTTAGGTCATTCTTTACAAGATGAAAATAATCAATATTTAAAAAATGGAACTTTTTATAGTTCTGTTATTGAAAATATAAAAAAGAGTACCAAACTTGAAGTAGGTAAAAAGATTGGTTCTATCCAAAATAATGAAATAGGGACAATTAATGAGAACAATGATTATGGAGTTTTTGGACATTATTTTACGCAATTAAAAAATAAGCAATTGTATCAAACAGCAAGTCAAAATGAAATTAATTTAGGGGAAGCCTATTTTCTAACTGTATTAGATGATAATACTGTAACAAAATGTCAAATAGAAATAACAGATTTAGAAAAACAAGATGAAATCAAAGAAAAAGGCATTCATTTTCGTTTGATTGATGAAAAAGTGATTTCCCAAACGAACGGAATTATTCAAGGTATGAGTGGATCACCAATTATTCAAAACAATAAATTGATAGGATGTGTTACTCATGCATCTGCTTCGAATCTGTTAGAAGGTTATGGTATGTATATTGAATGGATGATTGATAAAGAATAAAAAGGAATGATGTATCATTCCTTTTTTTACTGTTTTCTACATACTTCTCACA
>CAMFRJ010000072.1 GCA_945981915.1 uncultured Erysipelotrichaceae bacterium | reverse complement strand
TAAAGCTTTAAATACTATCTCGATAGAACCCTATCAAAGTTTAGAGTACATAAATAAATTTGGCTTTTTATATTCATAAAGCGTAAAGAATTATCATTACCTCTTTCAAATAATCAATTAAGTAATTTTTAATCTTTTTATTTTTTCATTTTGAAAATCGAGCAAGACATGATAGGTAACCTCCTGTGTATTATATAACAAAGTAGCCACTTCAGCAGTCGTTAATTCTAATTTATCTTCTAAAAATAAACGAATAGTTTGTACAGTACCAGCGCAGCTATATTGAACCATAGTTTCATAAGCTGATTTGTATTCCTTTTTGAGCATTCTATATGACATTTCATTACTATCAAAGATTAATAAAGATTTGTCAATCAAATAATCCAAAAATTGTCCAGTTCTAATTAAAGCTAAATAAGCTTTTCTATTTGATTTCATAAACCTTAATAGTTCAATGTGTTCTGTTAACGATGAGTCATGCACCTTATTTGGAAAAATAATTTTTTTCATATATTTCTCGGTTATACTATATAATAAATCATAAATGGTATCATAATGCGAATAAAAAGTAGATCGATTGATATCTGCTTTATTCACAAGTTCTCTAACAGAAATATTTTCTAATGCTTTTTCTTGAAGCAAATCAATTAATGCTTCTTGCAACATTAATTTGGTGATTTTTACCCTACGATTATCTACCATTTATAACATACCTACCATTAATTTATTTTACCAACATTACTTTTAATGATATATTTGGATTATCAGCAATTTCAAATCCTTTTATAGCATTATCAAAATCGATTTCATGTGAAATCAAAGTTTTTGAAATATTCGGATGTTTTGAAATTATTTCTATTGCTTCTAAAATATCATCATGTGTAAACATACAAGACCCTTCTATGCTAAGGCTATTATACATAATACTCTCCATATTAACAAGCATTGGCTTATGATGTACTGCTAAAACCACTATTTGAGCTTTCATTTTTGCCATTTCTATACACTGGTTCGTAAGATTTCCAACCCCAGCACAATCAATATACACATCAACGTCTGGTACTTGTCCTTTAGTCATAGAATAATTATTACCAAAATGATCATTCAAAAATTGATCCAAAGGTGTTTTATTTGTGTTACATATAATAGCTCCTCGTTCTTTTGCAATATTTAAACGATGTTCATTAATATCAACCATAACAATATTATCGACACCTTTAGACTTCAAATAGCAAAAACAACACATTCCAATAATTCCAGCACCCAAAATTACAACGTGGCTATCTTTGTGATATTTGTATTTCTTTACTCCACTCATTCCTACACAAAATGGCTCTATCAAAGCTATTTCAGTATATTTCATAGTTTCTGGAACAATGTATAGATTTACATTTTCTTTATAATTTTTCACTAAAATATATTCTGCAAATCCACCCATATATGAAAAATGTTCATCTTGTTCGTAACTAACCAAATCCATTGGTGTTAAGTTTGAAACAAATACTTTTTGATTTAATTCAATATTTACATTTTTACCTTTTTGATAAACATATCCACTAATTTCATGTCCAAATCCATTAGGACATCCTGTACGATAACTATTCAAATCCGTTCCACAAATACCTCTTGCTTCTATTTTAACTAAAACATCATCGTTCCCAACTTCTGGAACTGAATATTCTTTAAAGACTACTTTTTTTACACCTTCAAGTAATAAACATTTCATTGTTATTTCTCCTTTGATTTTTAATAATATTATTAAACTTGTTATTAATAATTATAAATTTGGGATTTATTTAATTCAACAAACAGAATAATCATCATGGTTGCAAAACCAACGCTTACCGATAAAATGTCTATTATATTTTTAAAATTCAAAAAAAAATTCTTTCAAATCTTCCTGAAACTTGTTGGGATGATATCGAAATGGTCATGATTTTAATCTTGTTAGTATTTTAATGCTTTTATCGCTATCATAATTACCTCCTATTTTGCATAAATAAAACCGCTTAAAAGCCTAAGCAGTCAGAGGTGTTTTTTATATAGGTTGCAAACCTGTAAAATGGATTCACAACAGTGTTGCACAAATGTCATAATACAAATTAGTACAAAATGAACCTTCTACTGTACTAGTAGCTCTTAAAATACGTATATGTTTAAATAAAAAAGTAGAGACACTTTTTTCAAAAAGCTTGATTTTACAAGGCTTTTGAAAAGTATCTCTACTTAAACATTTGTAATATTTTATTTAACGACAATGTTTACAATCTTTCCAGGAACTACTATGATCTTTACAATATTTTTATTTGCTGTATGCATTTGAACATTAGCTTGTGATAATGCTAATTCTTGAATCTTTTCTTTACTATCATCTTTAGAAACAGAAATCTTTGCTCTTAATTTTCCATTGACTTGAACACCCATTTCAACAGTTTGATTAACAGTTTTTTCTTCATCAAAAGTTGGCCATGGTTCATAAGCAATAGTCACATCATGTCCCATCAATTGCCACATTTCTTCACAAATATGTGGAGCAATACATGATAACATCTTTACAAAATTTTCTGCATATTCTTTATAAACTGTATCTACTTTATAACATTCATTAATAAAGATCATCATTTGAGAAATTGCTGTATTGAAGTTTAATGATTCAAAGTCATTTGTTACCTTTTTAACGGTTGCATGGTAGATATAATCTAATTTTCCATCATTTGTTTCAACAAGTTTATCAGATTCAATAAATAATCGATAAACTCTATCCAACCATTTTCTTGCACCTTCAACACCTGCAGATGACCATGGTTTACTTGCTTCTAATGGTCCCATAAACATTTCATATAAACGTAATGTATCGGCACCATATTGTTTAACAATATCACTTGGATTAACAACATATTTTGGGAAACGTTTTCCCATTTTGATACCATTTTCACCTAAGATCATCCCTTGATGAACAAGTTTCTTAAATGGTTCTTTAACTGGTGATAACCCTTTATCATATAAATAGTTGTTCCAAATTCTTGAATACATTAAGTGTCCAACAGCATGTTCAGGACCTCCAACATATAAATCAACAGGCATCCAATGTTTTAATAATTCGTAATTAGCAAATTCTTTATCATTATGTGGATCAATATATCTTAAAAAATACCAACTTGAACCAGCAGAACCAGGCATTGTACTTGTTTCTCTCTTACCAGTTTTTCCATTTTTGTTATATTGTTTCCATTCTTTGGCATTTTCTAATGGTGCTTGTCCGTTATGTCCTTTATAATCTTCTAGTTCAGGTAAAATCAATGGTAATTCATCATCTTCTAAAACATAATCACTACCATCATCTAAATGAACGATTGGTACTGGTTCACCCCAATATCTTTGTCTTGCAAAGATCCATTCCCTAAAACGATAATTTGTCGTTTCTCTGGCAACACCCATTTTTACTAATTTTTCAGTAATCGCTTTTTTAGCATCTTCAACAACCATACCAGTAAACTCTTCTGAATTGATCAAATGACAGTTTTTACCTAAATAATCTTGTTTTTCAAAAGCTTTTTCACTAACATCTGCTCCATCAATAACTTGAATCATATCAATATTGTGAGCAATAGCGTATTCAAAATCACGTTGATCATGTGTTGGCACTGCCATAACTGCACCTGTCCCATAGTTTGCAAGAACGAAATCACCAATAAAGACTTCTACTTCTCTTCCATTTGCTGGATTGATTGCCTTAATCCCTTCTAGACGGCATCCACTTTTTCCTTTATTTAATTCAGTACGATCCATATCAGATTTAGATATAGTTTCTTGAATATAAGCTTTGACTTCTCCTTGATTTTTGATTCTTGGCATTAATTCTTGTACAAGTTCACCATCAGGTGCTAACACCATAAATGTAATACCATAAATCGTTTCAATACATGTCGTATAAATAGAGAAATTTCCTCCTCCGACAATTTCAAAATCAACTTCAACCCCTGTTGATTTTCCAATCCAGTTTCTTTGCATTTCTTTTGTTGATTCTGGCCAATCAATTTCATCTAATCCTTTTAATAATCTTTCAGCAAAAGCCGGTTGATCAATACACAATTGTTTCATGTTTTTACGAACAACTGGGAATCCTCCACGTTCACTTTTCCCATCAATGACTTCATCATTAGATAAAACTGTTCCTAATTCTTCACACCAGTTGACAGGCATATCAACATATTTTGCATAACCATCTTTATAAAGTTGCTTAAAAATCCATTGTGTCCAGTGATAAAAATCCGGATCACTTGTAGAAACAACTCTCGACCAATCATAATCAAAACCTAATTCTTTTAATTGTTTTGTAAAATATTCAATATTCTTTTGTGTAAATCCATTAGGATGATTTCCTGTTGAAACAGCATATTGTTCTGCAGGCAAACCAAACGAATCATATCCCATTGGATGAAGAACATTATAACCTTGCATTCTTTTCATTCTAGAAATAATATCAGTAGCTGTATAGCCTTCTGGATGTCCTGCATGTAATCCTACACCACTAGGATATGGGAACATATCTAAAGCATAAAATTTTGGTTTAGAAAAATCCCAAATATCAGTTTTGAATGTTTCATTTTCATCCCAATAATTCTGCCATTTAGGTTCTATTTTTCTGTGATCAAATGTCATCTTTTTTCCTCCTTAAAAATAAAAAAACGTCCTATCTAAGGACGCTATAAAAACGCGATACCACCTTAGTTCATGATAAAATATCATGCACCTCAAAACTTTAACGCAGTATTACGACATTTCTTACTTGACTTTCAAAAATGTATCTCCTAGGCGAGTTCACAAATTCTATAATCAGTTTACACCAGCCACTGACTCTCTACATATAGTTTGTTTGCTAATACTCCTAATCATCGATTTTCAATCCGCATTTATTATATCACAACCACATTTTTATGCAACTACAATTTATCCTTTTATTTCTTCAATAATATCAATTTGATGAGCTTTTCTCACTGGCAAATAACAACTGATTATTGTCAATATCATTGTCAATAAAAAAACAACGAGCAATAATTGATGATCAATCATAAAAAAATTTTTACTTTCTAACTTTAATGATTCAATCATGATCTTATTAATGACTTGAACCAGTTGTTTGAGTAATAAAACTGATTGAACATAGGCTATCAAAGTAATCAATAATCCTCTAGAAAAAACAAGAACAGAAACTTGAAAAGAAGATGCACCCATTGATTTACATATAGCAAACATTTTTTTCCTTTTAATAACGTTCAAATACGTCACTTCCCCCAACAAAAAACAAGCTGAAATAACAGCTAAAAAAGAAAAATACATCAATATATATTCTAGTTGTTCTATTTTTTCATCAACCGATGTTTGAATTCCTTCATTAGCCAATTGAAATCGATAATAGGGAAAATCTTTCTTTAAGAGATGAATATCCTGACTCTGACGAACTTGTAAAAAACACATTTGCCCATACATAACTTGAAAGAGTTGCTTACAAATATTTTCATAAGAGTACTCTTTAAAATATATTGTATCAATAGCTGTTTTTTTGGAAGTGATTCCAACTATATAAACTGGTATAGAAACTATAAGGTCTTGTTTTTGCAAAAACAGATAACATTCTTGATTAAGCAAAGATTTTTTTTGCAAAATCTTACAGAAATGCTGATAAGTAGAATAACTCAAAACAATCTCATTATCTTTCCGCGCCATTCTACCCTGAAAAAAATCATTGCGACATTTTTGAATGTAATCCGAAATATACAACATTTGATTAGCATTCCATTGTTGATCAATAGAGAGACCTAATAATTCAACATCATTATATTCCATGCAACGATATTGAATATAGTCCTTTTGAAACAACTTGGGATCTTCTAAAGAAAGATCTTGATTATCCTTCTTTTTGCACATCACTGTGGAAGAAGGAATAAGTTGTTCAATTTGCTGATGAATTTCATATTTTGTCGATTGTGTTAAAGAAAAAGTCAAGAGAATACAAAACAAAGCAACAAAAACAACTTGTATCATTATCAAATTTTCTTTGAAAGAATTTCTCAACAATTTGTTCAATAATAAAAAGAAAGGGTTTTGACCTTTCTTTTCTTGTATTATTGTTTTTGGACAAAGAGTACTTTTTTCCAAATATAATTGCCCATCATGTAAATGATATAGATAATGACCGTATTTTTGAGCAAGCAACAAATCATGGCTAACAACAATAACAAGCTTTTCTTTTGCTAGTTCGCGCAATAAAGAAAATACTTGTTCACTGTTTTTTTGATCTAATGATCCACTTGGTTCATCACATAAAATAAGTGGATGACTCGCAATAAAAGCTCTCATAATGGCAACACGCTGTTTTTGCCCTTTAGATAAAAAATGCGTTTGTAACATAATTATTTTTTCTAATTTCAATCGTTCAAAATAATCATGAATTTTAGAAACATAAATCATCTTAAAATATCTTGATAACAATGCATTATCTTTTACTTTCAAATCATCAATCAAATATATATTTTGAAATACAAATCCTACATATTTTTTTATATATTGTTTTTGTTTTTC
>CAMFRJ010000071.1 GCA_945981915.1 uncultured Erysipelotrichaceae bacterium | reverse complement strand
TTTATTAACATAATTTAGATTGTATACAATCTAAATAAGTATAGAGAAGGGAAGAGAGAAAATGAAAAAATTATTATCAATGTTGCTATGTGCAATGATGGCTCTTTCTCTTGCAGGGTGTGGAGGAAGTTCAGATGATTCTGCTACTTATACATTCTCAAGTGAATTAGACATCAAAAATCTAGATTCATCAGATGCAGATGATGGTTGCTCATTTACAGCAATGCATGCTTGTATTGATGGATTAATGGGGCTAGATAAAGATGGTAACATTACTGAAGCTATTGCTAAAAAATCAGAAACTTCAGAAGACGGTTTAACTCATACTTATACATTAAGAGATGCAAAATGGTCTAATGGAGATGCTGTTACAGCTAATGATTTCGTTTATGCATGGCAAAGAATCTTTAAGAAAAAAGGTCAATACTACTATATGTTCTGTGATGGTATTGCAAGTATTGAAGGGGCACAAGCATTATCAGACAAAATTGATGCTGGTGAAGAATTAACAGATGCAGATTTTGATGCATTTGCAGTGAAAGCTGTTGATGACAAAACTTTAGAAGTCAAAACAACTGTACCAGTTTCATTCTTTGACGAATTAATGTCATTCCCATGTTTCTATCCAATCAATGAAAAATTCTGTGAAGAAAAAGGTGACCAATATGCTAAAAATGCTGATTCAGTTTTATCAAATGGTGCCTTCACTATGACTAACTGGGAACCAGGTAGTGTTGCAGAATTCGAAAAGAATGACAAATATTGGAATGCAAAAGAAGTAAAACTTGAAAACTTAGTCATGAAATTAGTTCAAAAACCAGAAGTTGCTGCTACAAGCTTCCAAAATGGTGAAACTGATTTCGCACCAATTAGTTCAGATTTAGTTGATAAATATAAAGATGAAGATACTTTCAAACAAATTAATGAAGGTTACTTATTCTATATTTCAATTAACTTTAAAAATACAGATTTAGCTAACAAAAATGTTAGAAAAGCTTTATCATTAGCTATTAATAGAGAAGATTTCTGTAACAACAAATTAAAAGATGGGTCTCAACCAGCTTCTGGATTTGTTCCTAAAGGATTATCTATCTCACCAGATGGAAAAGACTTCCGTGATGAAGCTGCATCTTATACATCTTATAATGTAGAAGAAGCACAAGCTGCTTTAGATGCAGGATTAAAAGAATTAGGAAAATCTGAAATTACTTTAAGATTAACTTATGGTACTGATGAATCTCCTATGGATCAATTAGCAACTTATTTACAAAATGCTTTCACTAAATTGAAAGGATTAAAGATTGAAATGGTTGCTACAACTAAACAAGACAGAATCTACAACAAACAAGAAAATGGTGATTACGATATCTGTACAACTCGTTGGGGTCCAGACTATGGTGATCCAACAACTTATTTAACTATGGGTATTTCTAACAATGGTAATAACTATGGTAAATGGTCAAATGCAGAATATGATGCATTAATGAACAAAGTTGCTGTAGAATCTGATGCTAAAGTTCGTTGGCAAGAAATGATTGATGCAGAAAAGATCTTATGTGAAGATTACTGCTTCATTCCAGTATTTGAAAAAGGAACTGCTACTTTACAAAATACTAAAGTGAAAGGTTTAGTTATTAGACCAGTTGGTGTTCCTTATACATTCAACTACGTTGAAAAATAACGATGAGGTTTTAAACATGAATAGTAAGCACAATATGGGTTACTGTATTGTGCTTCTTTTTTAAAGAAGGGGGAAAAAGGATGAGTAAATCAACTATAAAATATATTGCAAAACGATTGATGATTTCTCTTGTAACTTTATTTGTTATATTAGTTGTATTATTTCTCATGGTTAAATTTTTACCTGGATCTCCAATAAATAACGAAAAATTGAGTGCTTCGGCTAGAGCGGCGATTGAAGCAAAATATGGATTAGATCAAGCCCTTCCGGTTCAATTTATCAAATATGTGAAAAGTATGTTAACTGGAGATTTTGGTGTTTCATTTAACTTATATAAAGATATGCCAGTTGCTTCATTAGTTGGTAACGCAGCGAAATTATCATTTGTTTATGGTATTTGTGCCGTTATTATTGGAACAGTGATTGGAATGTTCTTGGGGGTTTTTGCAGCATTACATAAAAATACGATTTGGGATACTCTTGCAACAGTGATTTCTGTTATTGGTGTTTCTATTCCATCGTTTGTATTTGCAATGTTAATCTTGCTATTATTTGCTTCTAAATTAAGAATATTACCAACGGGATATAGTTCTTCGAATGCGATTCATTCATCAATTATGCCAATATTAGCGTTATCTGTAGGGGTTATTGCTAATGTGGCACGTTTTACACGTACTGAAATGGTTTCTGTTTTATCAAGTGAATATATGACACTTGCTAAAGCAAAAGGTTTAGATAAAAAAACATTAATTATGAAACATGCATTAAGAAATGCATTAATTCCTGTTATTACCATTTTAGGACCTATTTTGGTTAATTTGATGACTGGTACTATGGTTGTTGAACAGATTTGTTCTGTACCAGGATTAGGAAAATTATTGATTAATAGTATCATGTCAAATGATTATAATATTATTTTGGCTTGTTCATTCTTATATGCAGCGATGTATATCTTAATGATGTTAATTATTGATGTATCTTATGGTATCATCGATCCAAGAATTAGATTAGGAAAGGATGAGTAAAATTATGGATATGAATAAATATGAATTTTTACCTGATGATTTTGAATTTGTTGGGTCAAAACAAGATATTACTAAAGATTCTGTTACTCCATCACTTCCTGCATGGAAAGATGCCTTGAATCGTTTTAAGAAAAATAAAGGGGCTGTTGTTGGTCTTGTTTGTATTGTTATTATTGCATTAATGGCAATTTTTGCACCAATGTTTTCGTCTTGGGAATTTGATGCAATTGATACATCACTAGCAAATATTTCGCCAAATGGTACACATTTCTTTGGTACAGATGCTTACGGGCGTGATTTGTTTGTTCGTACATGGGAAGGAACACGCGTTTCTTTGTTTATTGCATGTGTGGCTATTTTGATTGATGTCATTATTGGTATGACATATGGTTTGATTTCTGGTTACTTTGGTGGAAGAGTTGATTCTATTTTACAAAGAATTCAAGAAATTATTAACTCTATTCCAACATTAGTTATTTTAACTTTATTATTAATGGTCATGAAATCTTCATTATTTACTATTATCATTGCATTATCATTTACGGAATGGATAGGTATGTCTCGTATTACAAGAGCGCAGGTATTAAGGATCAAAGAAGAAGAATTCGTTCTTGCTTCTCGTACATTAGGTGCAAGTGATTTCTTTATCATTTTTAAAGAAATTTTGCCTAATATTTATAGTCAGATGATCATCATGGTCATGATGTCAATTCCAAATGCAATTTTCTATGAAGCTTATTTATCTTTCGTTGGGTTAGGTTTACCTATACCACAGGCTTCACTTGGAACTTTGATCAATGATGGTTTTGCATCTATTACAATTTATCCATATATGATGGTTATTCCAGTTATTATTTTCTCAATTTTAATGTTGAGCTTTAACTTATTAGGAGATGGATTACGTGATGCACTAGATCCAACTATGAAGGAGATGTAAAACATGGCAGAAAGAGAAAAAATATTAGAGATTAGAGATTTACATATCTCATTTAAAACAGACAGTGGAAAAGTCAACGCTATTAGAGGTGTCAATTTAGATTTATATAAAGGTGAAACGATTGCTATTGTAGGTGAATCTGGTTCAGGGAAATCAGTAACGACTAAGGCTATCATGGGTATTATGGCAAACAATGGTACAATTGATAGTGGGACTATCAATTATACATGGCATGATGAATATACTGGAGAAGTGAAAACAAGAGATATTTGTCAGCTTAGTGAATCTGAAATGCAAAAAGAAATTCGTGGACGTAAGATTGCGATGGTTTTCCAAGATCCAATGACTTCATTGAATCCAACGATGACAATTGGAAAACAAATTATGGAGCCTATGATTCATCATTATCATCGCTCTAAAGATGAAGCATATGCGAAAGCTGTTGAATTATTACAATTAGTTGGTATCGTTGATGCTGAAAAACGTATGAAAAACTATCCACATCAATTATCTGGTGGGATGAGACAAAGAATTGTTATTGCGATTGCTTTGGCTTGTGATCCATATGTTTTGATTTGCGATGAACCAACAACTGCTTTGGACGTGACAATCCAAGCACAAATTCTCGAATTAATCCAAGATATTCAAAGAAAAAAAGAATTATCTGTTATTTATATCACACATGATTTAGGTGTTGTTGCAAAAGTTGCTGATTATGTTAATGTCATGTATGCTGGGAAAATCGTAGAAACAGGAACAATTGATGAAATTTTCTATGATCCTCGTCATCCATATACATGGGGATTATTGTCTTCTATGCCTGATTTGGATACAGAAGATGATGAATTATATACGATCCCAGGGACACCTCCTAATTTGGCTCATGAAGTGAAAGGAGATGCTTTTGCACCAAGAAATCAATATGCCTTGAATATTGATTTACGATTAGAACCACCTATGTTTGATGTTCCTGGAAGTTCGACTCATAAGGTCGCTTCATGGCTGATGCATGAAAAAGCACCACATGTTGATATGCCAGAATCATTAAAACATAGAATTGATCGTATGAAGAAGGAGGGGTTAGTCAATGGAAAATAAAGAACCAATCCTTGTTGTCAAAGATTTAAAACAATATTTTAAAATTAATCGTAATTTTACTGTCAAAGCAGTTGACGGTGTTTCTTTTGAAATTATGCCAGGAGAAACTTATGGTTTGGTAGGTGAATCTGGTTCTGGAAAATCAACGATTGGAAGAAGTATCATTCGTTTATATAAACCAACTTCAGGATCAATCAAATTCAATGGTTCTGAAATCGGAGGTAAGATGAATGCCAAACAAATGAAAGATTTAAGAACGAATATGCAAATGATCTTCCAAGATCCTATGGCTTGTTTGAATCCAAGAAAAAAAGTTGTGGATATTATTGGTCAAGGATTGGATATTCATAAAGCTTATTCTTCAATAGAAGAAAGAAATGAAAAGGTTTATGAAATTTTGGAATTAGTCGGATTATCCAGAGAATTTGCTACGCGTTATCCACACCAGTTTTCAGGTGGACAAAGACAACGTATTGGAATTGCTAGAGCATTAATTATGAATCCTGATCTTATCATTGCTGATGAAGCGATTTCAGCATTAGATGTCTCAATTCAAGCTCAGGTTGTCAATTTGATGAAAAAGATACAAAAAGAAACGGGGATTTCTTATTTGTTTATCGCCCATGACTTATCTATGGTAAAATATATCAGTGATAAGATTGGTGTCTTACATTTAGGTCATTTGGTTGAAACTGGGACAACAGATGAAATCTTTAATAATCCAATTCATCCATATACAAAATCATTATTAAGTGCAATTCCACATCCTAATCCAAGAGTTGAAAAAACACGTAAATCATTTACATATGATTATAAAACGTCTGGAATTGATTATACAAAGGGAACAGAACATCTTGTTGATGGAACACATTTCGTTCTTGCAACTGATGAAGAATTTAGTCAATGGACAAATAAAAAATAGGAACGAAAGTTCCTATTTTTTTGGTACAATGATTTGAATGGCTTTATTAATATTAGTAACATGAATAGGAAGAGAGCTTCCTTTTTCACCATCAATATCCATAATAATTTCGTTATTATGACAAACAATTTCAATATCTTTTCCTTGCCTATATTCAATAAATGGACTATTGGCATGCTTTCCAAAACGATAATCCTTAAATAATGCAATAAGATCAGTAACACTACATTTTTTTATGATTAATAAATCAAGCTTACCATCATGGATATCTGCATAGGGAATGATTCCATTAAATCCACCTACTCGATTTGTATTTGTGATTGCAAACATAAAAGCATCAATATCAAATTCTTCCTGATCTATCTTAATAGACAATTGAAGATTTGTTCGTAATTGTTGTGGTAAATCAATTAATCCTTTGACATAATAAGCAATAGGGCCATATTTCTTCTTATCTTCTTTAGTAACTACAAATGAAATATCAGTAAACATACCACCTGCAGCAACATTAATGAAATAAGAATCATTCAATTTACCAACATCACTTGGGATAACATAAAAGTCTTCAATCATATCAACAATTTTATTGATTTGAGTCGGTATACCTAAGTAATTTGCAAAATCATTGACTGTTCCAGCGGCTAAAATGCATAAAGGTATTTGCTTATGACTATCAGCCATTCCTGAAATCACTTCATTTAAAGTTCCATCACCGCCAACGCTCATAAAGAAGTCATAAAGTTTTTCATCAGTGTTTTTTGCTTTTTCATAGGCATCGTTTTTCTTTTTTGTATAAAAAACATCAAATTTTTCAACGACATTTCTTAAGATAAGTTGTCCAATGATTTTATCAAGTTTATTTTGTAAAATATGTTTTCCAGAAGAAGGATTAATGATTATTAAACACTTTTTCATTTTGTTATTCACCTACTTATAATTTTATTCTACGATATTTTCCATAATTATACAAACAAATTATCACTTTACTTATGTTATAATATACATTA
>CAMFRJ010000070.1 GCA_945981915.1 uncultured Erysipelotrichaceae bacterium | reverse complement strand
GCACAAGCATTAAGTACAATCATTGCTTTATTAGCTATGATGAAAAAATCATTTGTTTTTCCTATACAAAAAAAAGATTTTCGCTTTATTTTTCTTTACATTAGAAAAATTCTTTCATCAGGAATTCCCATTGCGCTTCAAGATGGATTGATTCAAGTGTCATTTTTGATCATTACAATTATTGCTAATAGTCGTGGTTTGGTTTTTGCAACTGGTGTAGGAATTACTGAAAAAATCATTAGTTTCTTATTCTTAGTTCCTTCTGCTTTTTATCAGCTCTATCAGCCTCCGTTGCTCAAAATATAGGAGCAAACAAACCAGCTAGAGCAAAACAAATGTTAAAATACGGTTTGATGATTACTGTTACATTTGGCTTCGTTTGTGCTATGATATGTCAAATGATTCCACAGCAGATGATTGGTTTATTTACTCACGATCAAGCTGTTATCCAAGCTGGAAGTCTTTATCTGATGACTTATGGTATAGACTGTATCTTTGCTTCTATTCACTTTTGTTTCAGTGGTTATTTTTGTGGTTGTAATAGACTAACTATATCATTTGTTCATAATTTGTTATCTATTGTTCTTATTCGTATACCAGGGGCTTATTTTGCCTCGTTATGGTTTGTAGACACTTTATATCCAATGGGATTGGCTGCACCTTTAGGATCTATTTTATCTAGTATAATTTGTATCAGATATTATATATCAACAAAAAATACAGTGTAATCAATCTTTCATATAGCTATTCATTTATTATTTCTTTTTTAAAACAATAGCAATAAAATTTAAATACTGTCCTCCACCAGCTTCCATAGCTTTTCTATCACCAATAGCAAATTCATTTTCCTGTTTTAGCCAATCCGCCCATACTTCGTCATGACTTTCCATTTCTTTGATAGAAATTACTTCTGCATCTTGGCTTTGCTTAATTATTTTTGACCAATAAGCTATATCATGCATATAGTCAAGTTGTTCTGGTGTCCAAGATAATAAAAGTTCAGATGGTAAATGATCATGACAGTCTTTTTTCATCCCTGGAATAGCGATATAAACATAACCTCCTTTTTTTACATATGGTAATAGATGATCATCTAAATAATGAGGATCTCTTCCAAAATAATTATATGAATCAACACTAACAATAGCGTCAAAAAATTCCTTTTCATAAGGTAATTGTGTTGCATCACCTTGAACTGGTATGATTTGCTTTCTTTCTATTTTCATTTGGTCAAAAAATTTTTGATTTTCTTGAGGATCACTCCATAAATCAGTTGCATAGACAACTGCACCATATTCTTTTGCTAAAAAAACACTCGTTAATCCTTGACCACTTCCTAAATCACAAACAATACTTCCTTTTGGAATATCCTGATTCATCAACAATTCTTCTTCTAATTTAATGGGGTTAGGTCCCATCATTTTTGCCTGCAAAGCAGGATCATTATATTTTCTACTTTTGTTATAGTTCATTTTCTTTTCTCCTTTTTATAAATATATCTGTTGATTATGATTCAATTGAATGACGTTGAACAAATAAATCCATATAGTTCTGAAGCAGTTTTAAATATTTCTCTTTATCTCCTGATAAATCATTCATATTGATAAGTAAATAGAACGGTGCATAAAATTCAATAGCAAGTTGTTGAGGATCATCTTTTTTTAAGATACGATGATGCATCATCTCTTGAAAAATATCTTTTAAATAATCAACCGGCCCTGATACAATACATTGATGATAAAGCTCTGCCATTTCTTTATTACGATATTGTTCTAACACTAACATTTTTCGAAAAGCTGATGCAAATTCATCATCTAACCAAAATAAAAATTGTGCCAATGTAAAATTCTTTAGATGATCTAAAGATACTTCTTTATAAATACTCGGATCATCTTCATATTTTAATTCTGGAACATGATATTGCAAAGATCTTTGTTCATCAATCTCATACATTCTTTTCACAATACTATCAAAAATATCTTGCTTGTTTTGATAATGCTTATAGAGTGCCCCTTTTGTGATAGCTAATTGCTTAGCAATATCACTGACTGAAACTGCTTCATAACCATCTCTAGCAAACAGATGCAGTGCCGCTATTAAAATTTTCTCTTTCGTATTATTCATTTATTTCTCCTTTTTTAGTAAACATATGTTTACCTGTCAAGACTTTATAAAAAAACAGTAAAGAAAGTTTTTGCTTTCTCTACTGTCCTTCATTTACTTTAATTTCGTAATATCAATCAATGATGTAGCACCTTTTTTTCTTCTCTCTAAAGAATCAATCAGTGCCTTTGCAGTATCTAATGATGTATAGATCGGAATGCCTGCTTCTACAGCAAATCTTCTAATTAAGAAACCATCTTTTAAGTTATCATTTCTTGTAGGTATATCAATAACCAAATCAACTGTATCTGTTAACATCAAATCAAACAAAGTATTTGATTTTGCATTGATACGATTAACAAAATGAGCTGGAATATCATGTTCTAATAAGAATTTATATGTTCCTTCAGTTGCATAAATATCATATCCATACATATAATACTGTTTTGCAATCGGTAAGAACTCTTCTTTAGAACTGTCCTTAATTGTACAAATAATATTCTTTTTCTTAGGTAATTGAATACCTGTACCCATAAAGGCTTTATACATCGCTTCATCAAGACTTTTAGAAATACCTAACACTTCACCTGTTGATTTCATTTCAGGTCCTAATGAAATTTCTGCACCTGTAATCTTTTCAAATGAGAAAACAGGCATCTTCACAGCGACTGTTTCTTTTTCTGGAGCTAACCCATATTCATATCCTTGTTCCTTAATAGACTGTCCCATAATAACTTTTGTTGCAACAGCAACAATAGGAATATCTGTAACTTTTGAAATATATGGTATTGTTCTTGATGATCTTGGATTGACTTCAATAACATAAACATGATCTTCATAAACAATAAATTGAATATTAATTAATCCGATAACATGTAGTGCTTTCGCCAGTCTCTTTGTATAATCAACAATAATTTCTTTAATTTCTGGTTTGATTTTTTGTGGAGGATAAACAGAAATACTATCTCCTGAATGAACCCCTGCACGTTCAACATGTTCCATAATACCTGGAATTAAAATACCATTTTTATCACATACAGCATCAACTTCGACTTCCTTACCAGATAAATATTTATCTATCAAGATAGGATGTTCTTGATATTGTCTATTGATAATTTTCATGAACTTCTTGATATCTCCATCATTTAAGGCAATTTCCATTCCTGCCCCACCTAATACATATGAAGGTCTGACCAAGACCGGATATCCTAATTGATTCGCCACTTGAATTGCTTCTTCGGTTGTAAAAACAGTCGATCCTTTTGGTCTATCGATTTGACATTTTTCAAGAATTTCATCAAATCTTTCTCTATCCTCTGCAGCATCTACATCATCTGCATCTGTTCCTAAGATTTTTACACCCATATCTGTTAAAGCTTGTGTAAGCTTAATAGCTGTTTGTCCACCAAATTGAACAATTGCTCCATCAGGTTTTTCGATATCAACTATGCTTTCCACATCTTCAGGTGTTAATGGTTCAAAATACAATCTATCAGCAATATCAAAGTCAGTAGATACTGTTTCGGGATTATTATTCACGATAATCGTATCATACCCTGCTTCTTTTAAAGCCCAGACACAATGTACTGAACAATAATCAAATTCAATTCCTTGACCAATTCGAATTGGTCCTGAACCTAATACCATGATCTTTTTCTTATCTTTTTGAGGTTCAACTTCATTGACTCCTCCTTGAATAGAATAATAATATGGTGTTTTTGCGTCAAATTCAGCTGCACATGTATCAACAACTTTATAAGCCGCTCTTATATCATGATCTAATCTCATTTGATGAATGTCTTGTTCCGTTTTGTTAACAAACTGTGCGATCACTCTATCTGGGAATTGTAATCTTTTGGCTTGTTTTAATAAATCAAAAGTAAGTGGCTCACTTCTTAATCTATTTTCCATTTCCACTAAGACCTTAATTTTATCAATAAACCATAGATCTATTTTTGTAATATGATGAATTTCTTCTTCACTAATTCCTTTTCTTAATGATTCAGCAATGACAAAGGCTCTTTGATCATCTACATTTTTTAATTTTTCTTTTAATTGATCATGATCTAATGGGGATAATTCGTCTAAATGTAAGTAATAAACATTTTGTTCAAGAGAACGTAACGCTTTCATTAACGCCCCTTCGAAATTATTACAGATAGACATAACCTCACCTGTAGCTTTCATCTGTGTTCCTAATTTTCTAGAAGCACCGACAAATTTATCAAATGGCCATTTAGGGATTTTACAGACAACATAATCTAATGTTGGCTCATAAGATGCATATGTTTTTCCTGTCACTGCATTCTTAATTTCATCTAATGTGTATCCTAACGCAATTTTGGCTGCTAATTTTGCAATTGGATATCCTGTTACTTTAGAAGCCAAAGCTGATGAACGTGATACACGAGGGTTGACTTCAATAACACAATATTCAAAACTATGAGGATTTAAAGCATATTGAACATTACACCCTCCTTCAATCTTTAAAGCCGTAATAATATTCAATGCTGATGATCTTAACATCTGATATTCTTTATCAGATAATGTTTGCGATGGTGCCACAACAATACTATCACCCGTATGAACACCCACCGGATCCATGTTTTCCATATTACATACTGTAATACAGTTACCTGCACTATCTCTCATCACTTCATATTCAATTTCTTTCCATCCTGCAATACATCTTTCAATTAAACATTGACTAACACGTGATAAACGTAATCCGTTTGAACAAATATCATGTAATTCTTCTTCATTATATGCGATTCCACCACCTGTTCCACCTAATGTGTAAGCAGGTCTCACAACAACTGGATAACCAATTTTTGCAGCAAAATCCAAAGCATCATCAACATGGTTGACAACGATTGAAGCAGCACATGGTTCCCCAATTTTTTCCATTAATGTTTTAAATTCCAATCTATCTTCTGCTAATTTTATTGTTTCTGTACTAGTTCCAATAGTACGAACATGATGTTTTTCTAAAAATCCTTCATCAGCTAATGCCATTGCAATATTTAAAGCATTTTGACCTCCTAATGTTGGTAAAATACTATCTGGCTGTTCTTTTTCAATCAAGTGTTTGACAACTGGAACAGTTAATGGTTCGATATAAACCTTATCAGCAATATCTTTATCTGTCATAATTGTCGCAGGATTTGAATTGATCAATACAACTTCAATCCCTTCTTCTTTCAAAGCACGACATGCTTGTGTTCCTGCATAATCAAATTCCGCTGCCTGCCCAATGATGATAGGTCCAGAACCAATAACTAATACTTTTTTTATACTGAGATCTTTTGCCATTTTATTTTACCTCCATCATCTTTTCAAACTCATTAAACAATGCATCTGTATCCAAAGGTCCAGCACATGCTTCTGGATGGAATTGGACTGTTTTTATATTTTTGTGGAAATATTCAACGCCTTCAATAGTCTTATCATTAACATTAATAAACCACGGTCTTGCAACTTGAGGATCAATTGAATCTTCACAAATAACATAATTATGATTTTGTGTTGAGATATAGACTCTACCTGTATCTAAATTTTTCACTGGATGATTAGCCCCATGATGCCCGTATTTAAGTTTTCTTGTTTGGAAACCATGAGCCAATGCCATCAATTGATGCCCAAGACAGATAGCAAAAATAGGTAGCTCACTATTAGCTAATTTTTTGACTTCTGCAATGATTTCTACATTTTCACTTGGATCTCCAGGACCATTAGAAAGCATTACACCATCGTAATTTCCTTCAATGATCTCAGCAGCTTTTGTTGAAGCTGGATAAACTGTCACTTGCATTCCTCTTTTAACCAAACATCTTGCGATATTTGTTTTCGCTCCAAAATCCACTAAAGCAACTCTTTTTTCTCCTTGTCCTAAAGTATATGGTTCTTGACATGTTGTTTGTTCAACAACACCTGTGACTTTAAATTCTTTAATTTTTTTTATAATATCAACGAGATCATCATAATGGTGAGTTGTGATCATTCCATTCATGCATCCCTTATTTCTAATGATCTTCGTTAAATTTCTTGTATCAATTCCTTGAAGACATGGAATATCATGATCAATCAAATAATCTTTTAATTCAATATTTTTTCTAAAATTACTACCTTTTCTACACAATTCGTTCACAACAAATCCTTCAACATGTGGTTTATATGATTCTTGATCATCTAAACAAACCCCATAGTTTCCTATTAAAGGATAAGTCATGACAACAGATTGTCCTGCATAGGAAGGATCAGTTAAGACTTCTAAATATCCTGTCATTGATGTATTAAAAACAAATTCACTGATGACTTCTTTTGTTGCACCAACACTTTCTCCTTCAAATACACTACCATCTTCTAATATTAAATAGCCTTTCATGTCATTTTCCTCCTTTATAAAAAAACATATCAATAAAAATGATATGTTTAGAAACGAAAAAAATATGAAAATGAGGATTTTTCATCAAACGTTATATGAAATTGTTTCATGATTTGTTTTTGCATATTTCCTCATTCCTTTCTATTCTTGTTTAGTATAGTTTAAATATAATATTTTTTCAACACTTTTGATAATATTTTATTATTATTGTAACATTT
>CAMFRJ010000069.1 GCA_945981915.1 uncultured Erysipelotrichaceae bacterium | reverse complement strand
GGACTTATTTATGCTTATAGTCCATTTGGCAGAAATGAAATGAAGCAAATATTCAATATGGAAGATGTATCTATTATAGAATTACCTGCTGATATTTATTGTCAATTTGGTATGATTTCACCAGTGATTGTGAAAAATAATCCATTTGTAAGACCATTTGAAACACTTATTCATTTTAAAAAAGGTGATGTTTTTGATCCAACATCCTTGTTGATGATAGTGATGATGATATCAGCACTATTGTTAGGTGATTTAGGAATAGGAGTTATCATGATCTTGATATCTGTCATCTTTAAAGGAAAAATGATGCCGCTTTTACAAAGAATGGCTATACCTGTAACGATAGGTGGAATAGTAACGGGATCTTTCTTTTATCGTATGACTCTTTATCATCCGTTATTTATTATTTTCAATAGTGTGTTGACACGCATGAGTTTGTTTGTTTTGATCAATGTTTTCGCTTATGCAATGTTGATGATTTGGAAAGATATACAAAGAAAAAGACATTTAACAAAGGAGGGGTATAATGGCGATTTCAAAGCTAAGTTTAGTGAGTATTAATTTTGATAAAAATCAGTATAACGATGTTTTGTTAAAATTATATGAACGCGATGATTTCCATCCTGAATTATCTAGTAAGTTTACCGATAGTGTTGCCGGGTTATCTGCTTACAATAATGATAATTTATATGAGGAATTACTCGTAAGAATTGATGAAATGACGACGAAATATCATTTTAAAGTTCAAGAAATAAAGACAGACACTGAACTTAATGTTATTAAAGCAAAAGAATTTTTAGATGATTTATTTTTAGATATTGATCGTATACATGCTGTTAAAGAACAGTTGCAAAAGATGATTGCTGAAAATGATGATGCAATTACTCAATTAAATCATGTAGAGGGATCTAATATCAATTTTGATGATTTATTTAATTGTCAATATTTAGTGATTCGTTTTGGTAAATTACCAATCCATAGCGAAAACAAGCTGGCTTATTACGATGCGGTTCCATTTGCTTATAAGAGTTTTAAAAAAGATGAAAAATTTGTTTGGTGTATGTATGTGACAACACCACAGGATGCTCCTGAGGTGGATAATATTTTTACATCTTTATATTTTGAAAAAATTCATATTCCTGAATTTGTTCATGGATCTTGTGAATTGGCCGAAGCAGAAATTGAAGAAGAATCTAATTTGGCAAGAAAATATAGTGAAAATCTTGATGCAAGAATCACTCACTTAATTCAGGATAATATCAACGATTTGAATAGAATCTATTCCATCGCCAAACAATTGAATTCTGTTTATGTGATGCAAAAATATATCGTACGAGCAGGGGATAAATTGATTGTTCATGGTTTTGTGTTAAAAAACAAAGAAATAGAATTCAAGAAGACTTTTGAGGAGATTCGAGGAGTTAATGTAGATATTCTACCAGCAACATCCGATATGAGATTAGAGCCACCAACAAAATTGAAGAACAGTTGGTTTGCTTTGCCGTTTAGAATGTTTGTAGAGATGTATGGAGTTCCTAAATATACAGATGTGGATCCAACATTATTAGTTGCTATTTCATATACTTTACTATTTGGAATCATGTTTGGTGATTTAGGACAAGGAATTATCTTATCTCTTGTTGGTCTGTTTGCTCAAAAGAAATTGAAAATGCAATTAGGTGGCGTTGGAGTCCGTTTAGGTATTTCTAGTGCAATCTTTGGTTTATTCTTTGGTTCTGTTTTTGGAAATGAAGAATTTCTAGCAGAAAACCTCAAAGGTATTTCGTTTTTTAATGCGATGTCACCAGATAATACAATGACGTTATTGTTAGCGGCAATTGGACTTGGAGTCATTTTGATTCTTGTTTCTATGATATTTAATATTATCTTAAATGTGAAAAAGAAAAATATTGGAGAAGCGATACTGAGTCAAAATGGTATTTGTGGTGTAACTTTTTATGTCGCTGTATTAGGTTTGGCATTAAGCGTGATGATGGGATTCAATTTTGTCAATCCATTATATATTTTATTATTGATTGTTTTACCACTCATCCTTATTTTCTTAAAAGAACCATTAATTAGAAAATTTGAAGAACATGAACCAATGTTCCCAAGTGGCTTTGGTGCATTCTTTGTAGAAGGATTCTTTGAATTATTTGAAGTTGTATTATCATTTATTACCAACACGATGTCATTCCTTCGTGTTGGAGGATTTGTTTTATCACATGCCGGGATGATGTTAGTTGTCTATACGCTTGCTTCTATGGTAGGAGGGATTGGCGAAATCATCGTTCTTATTTTAGGTAATATCTTTGTCATGTGTCTAGAAGGTTTGATTGTTGGTATTCAAGTTTTACGTCTAGAATTTTATGAAATGTTTTCACGTTATTATGAAGGAAATGGTATTCCATTTAAAACTATTAAGGAACAAAACGTTTAAGGAGGATATGAATTATGACAGTTTTAGAATTATTTTTACCATTATTAGCAGTTATTTTATTATCATTACCATTAATTAAAGTATTTACTGGAAAAGTGTCTGCACAAAGTGCGAAAAAAAGATTAGCTCTTCATATTAGTGGATTTGCTGGAGCAGTATTGTTATGTTTAACATTAGCATTATCTCAATCTAGTGTTTTTGCTGCAGGGGAAGTTGCTACAATTACAGGAACAATTGCTCAAGGGTTAGGATTTTTAGCTGCTTCATTATCTACTGGGTTTTCAGCATTAGGTGCTGGTATTGCTGTCGCTGCTGCAGCTCCTGCAGCTATCGGGGCTTTCTCAGAAAATGAAAAGAACTTTGGTAAATCATTAATTTTTGTTGCTCTTGGTGAAGGGGTTGCCATTTATGGTTTATTAATTTCTATCTTAATTATTAATAAAATCTAAAAGAGAGCTATATTATGAAATTTTATTTGATTAGTGATAATGTTGATACTCAAATTGGTTTAAGACTAGTGGGTATTGAAGGAGAAGTTGTTCATAAAAGAAGAGATTTTCTTGAACTTTTAGAAACAAAATTAAAGGATCAATCTATTGGTGTTATTTTAATAACAACAAAATTAATTGAGTTAGCTCCTGATATTATTTCTGAAATAAAATTAAAACAACAGAAACCTTTGCTTGTAGAAATTCCTGATCGACATGGAGATAGTAAGATTGGTGAAACAATTGATCAATATGTTTCTGAAGCGATAGGTGTGAAGTTATAGAGGAGATGATGTTATGGAAAATAAAGAACAAGTCTTTCTTTACATTAGAGATGAAATAGAAAAAATTGCTGATCAAGAAGAAAAGCAAATTCTAGAAGAAGCAAAAGCTTTAGAAAAAGAAGCTTATGCACAAATGGAAGCGGAAGCAAAAAAAGATGCCAAACGTCAATTAGAAAAAGAATTAGCTGCTATTTCTTCCAAAGCAAGTATTGATGCAGCAGCAAATTTAGAACAAAGAACAAAAAAGCTCGTTGAAAAAAGAGATGAACTTGTCAAAAATATTTTTGAACAAGCCAAAAATAAACTGATAGCTTTTGTTGAAAGTGATGAATATAAAGATTATTTGATCAATCATATTCAAAAAATAGGACAAGAATATCAGATGACAGGATGCATATTAAATCTTAGAAAAGAAGACATGAAATATCAAAAAGAATTAGTGAAAGCATATGGTTTTGATATTGAAGTAAAAGACAACGATCAGATTCACTTAGGTGGATTTATTATAGAAAATCCTGTCACACATGTTGTTTGTGATGAAACATTAGAAACAGCTCTTGAAAATCAAAAGGATTGGTTCTATAAAACATCAGGATTAATGATTAAATAGGGAGGTTAAATATGAGTAATAGTGTTATTTATTCAATTAATGGTCCCGTTGTCAAGGTAAAAGATGCAACAGAATTTTCAATGTTAGAAATGGTTTATGTAGGTCATGCAAGATTGATGGGGGAAGTCATTTCTATTTCTAAAGATATGACAACTATTCAAGTTTATGAAACAACAACTGGATTAAAACCAGGGGAACCAGTCGTTTCTACTGGGCAACCGATATGCGCGACTTTAGGACCAGGGATCTTAAGAAATATTTTTGATGGAATTGAAAGACCTTTACAAGATATTGCGAAAGAGTCTGGAGCTTTCATTCATCCTGGAAGTGATGTTGAATCATTAGATATTGAAAAAACATGGGATGTGACAATGAAGGTCAAAGTAGGAGATATGTTGAAAGGCGGAGACATTTATGCAACATGCCCAGAAACTGATTTAATTGAACATAGATGTATGTTATCACCTTTATTAAAAGGTAAAGTTGTAGAAGTTAAAGAAGATGGACAATATCATATTCATGATGTTGTCATGAAAATAGAAGATGAAGAAGGACATATTCATGAATGTACACTGTGTCAAAAATGGCCAATCAAACAACCAAGACCGACGCAGGAACGATTACCAATTTCGATTCCGTTAGTCACAGGACAAAGAGTTATTGATACTTTATTTCCAATTGCTAAAGGTGGAACAGCTGCTATTCCAGGAGGATTTGGTACTGGAAAAACGATGACGCAACATCAGATTGCCAAATGGTGTGATGCTGATATCATCGTATATGTTGGGTGTGGAGAACGTGGAAATGAAATGACTCAAGTTTTGGAAGAATTCAAAGAATTAATCGATCCAAAATCAAACAAACCATTAACAGATCGAACAGTTTTGATTGCCAATACTTCAAACATGCCTGTAGCTGCACGTGAAGCGAGTATTTATACAGGAATTACATTGGCAGAGTATTATCGTGATATGGGATATCATTGTGCCATCATGGCCGATTCGACATCTCGTTGGGCTGAAGCACTTCGTGAAATTTCTGGACGTTTGGAAGAAATGCCAGCTGAAGAAGGATTCCCAGCATATTTACCATCACGTTTATCACAATTTTATGAACGTGCAGGTTATATGAAAACATTAAATGGTAAAGAAGGTTCGGTTTCAATTATTGGTGCTGTTTCACCTCAAGGAGCAGACTTTTCAGAACCGGTGACACAAAATACAAAACGATTTGTCAGATGTTTCTGGGCTTTGGATAAAGCTTTAGCCTATGCGCGTCATTATTTCGCAATTAACTGGACACAATCATATAGTGATTATGTCTATGATTTAGAAAAATGGTATGATGAACATGTTGGTCCTCAATTTGTTGCTGATCGCCAGATTTTGGCTTATATTTTAGCAGAAGAGGCGAAGTTAAACGAAATTGTCAATTTAATGGGACCTGATGTTTTACCGGAAGATCAAAAACTGATCATGGAAATTGCGAAAGTAGTTCGTGTTGGTTATTTACAACAAAATGCTTTTCACAAAGATGACACTTATGTTCCATTAAAGAAACAATTAAAGATGATGGAAGTCATTATTTATTTAAATAAAAAATGTCAAGAAGCGGTTGGGCAAGGAAAAGTTGTTAGAGCAATCAGTGAAACAGGTATTTTTGATCAATTGATCAAAATGAAATATGATATACCTAATGATGATATTGATAAATTAGATACTTATTATCATGATATTGATGAAGCTTTAAAATCTGTGGCTTAGGAGGATATGATTATGGCACTACAATATGTAGGATTAAATGAAATTAACGGATCATTAGTCGCTTTAGACCACGTAAAAGGGGCTTCATACGATGAAATGGTCGAAATACAAATGAAAGATGGAACAACTCGTTCAGGACGTGTTGTTCAAATAGAAGGAGAAAAAATTATTGTTCAGGTTTTTGAGGGAACAAATCAATTATCTCTTGAAAATACAAAAACGAAGTTATTAGGAAGACCAATGGAATTACCTGTATCTAAAGAAATATTAGGAAGAATATTTAATGGTGCAGGGAAACCAATTGATGGTTTAGGAGAAATCTATGCTGAAGAAATGATGGATATCAATGGTTTGCCATTAAATCCTGTTAGTAGAGTTTATCCTCGTAACTATATTAATACAGGAATTTCTTCTATAGATTGTCTAGCAACTTTGATTCGTGGACAAAAGTTACCAATTTTTTCTGGGTCAGGGCTTCCTCATGACAGATTGGCTGTTCAAATTGTTAAACAGGCCAAAGTTGCTGATGAATCTGGAAAAGGATTTGCTGTTGTTTTTGCAGCGATGGGTGTTACAAATGATGTTGCCAATTATTTTAAGCGTAGTTTTAAAGAAGCAGGGGTCATGGAAAGAGTCGTCATGTTCTTAAATTTATCTAATGATCCAATCATTGAACGTACGTTAACACCACGTTGTGCTTTAACTGCAGCTGAATACCTGGCATTTAAACAAGATATGCATGTCTTAGTTATTTATACTGATATCACTTCATATTGTGAAGCTTTACGTGAATTCTCTTCTAGTAAAGGAGAAATTCCAGGACGTAAAGGTTATCCGGGTTATTTATATTCTGATTTGGCATCATTATATGAAAGAGCCGGTATCATTAAGGATGCTAAAGGTTCTGTGACACAGATTCCTATCTTGACAATGCCTAATAATGATATTACTCACCCTGTTCCTGATTTAACTGGATATATTACTGAAGGACAGATTACTTTAGATCCTGAATTAAATGCAGCTGGAATTTATCCACCAGTTGGTGTTTTACCATCTTTGTCACGTTTGATGAAAGATGGTATTGGTGAAGGGTATACAAGCTGTCTCTTATACACATCTG
>CAMFRJ010000068.1 GCA_945981915.1 uncultured Erysipelotrichaceae bacterium | reverse complement strand
CAATACATTTATGTATTGTTACATCAAAAGTAAGTAGCAGAAAACATATTGATCAATTTTATTGAAACAGCAGGATATATCATATTATGAAAGATATGTTGCTAGAAATATTATGGAATGATTGAAACAAGGAAACTTTAGAGAGATATTTTTCATCTCTAGAAATCATTCAACGAAAAAATGAATTATGTGTTATAATGTATCAAGTAATAGAGAAATTAGGAGATTTTACATATGGAATATAAAAATATCATTGAAAAACAAACATTTGATGAAGAAAGATCTTTATACAATATCAAAGATACATTAGTACAAAATTGCGTCTTTGCTGGGCCAAAAGATGGCGAATCTGTTTTAAAAGAAACAAGAAATGTCGTTGCCAAAGACTGTCAATTTTCTCTACGTTATCCTTTATGGCATGCACAAAATTATGAATTGATGAATTGTCACTTAGATGAAGAAACCAGAGCGCCAATTTGGTATTCTCACCATGGAAAAATTGATCATTGTCAAATAGAAGGTATTAAAATATTAAGAGAATGTAGTGATACAATTGTCACAAATTGTCAAATTGATTCACCTGAATTTGGTTGGTATAGCCATGATATCACAGTGAAAGATAGTACGATCAATTCGGAATATGTTTTTTTAAATACAGATAATGTAAAAATCGACAACTTAAAATTCACAGGAAAATATTCTTTTCAATATATGCACAATCTAGAAATCACAAATTCTTATTTAGATACTAAAGATGCTTTTTGGCATAGTGAGAATATTGTTGTCAAAGACTCAGTTGTTAAAGGTGAATATTTGGCTTGGTTTTCTAAAAATTTAACTTTGATTAATTGTCAAATTATTGGAACACAACCATTTTGTTATTGTGATCAATTAAAACTTATTAATTGTGAAATGATAGATACAGATTTGGCTTTTGAATATGCAGATGTAGAAGCTGATATTAAAGGGCATGTAGATTCTATCAAAAATCCAAAAAGTGGAAAGATTGTTGTAGATAGTGTCGGCGAAATCATTCATGAAGATGCTATCATGGATTGTAAGGGAGAAGTTGTGATGAGAAAGTCATAACATGCAGGAATAATGATGAAAAAAAAGGTTGCATTTATTTGTGTTCATAATTCATGTCGTAGTCAAATTGCAGAAGCTTTGGGAAAGTATTTTGCCAGCGATGTTTTTGAATTCTATTCTGCAGGAACGGAAACAAAGCCTCAAATTAATCAAGATGCAGTCAGACTCATGAAACAGCTATATGATATCGACATGGAAAAAACACAATATTCAAAATTACTTAAAGATATCCCTGAAGTTGATATTGTCATTACAATGGGATGTAACGTCCAATGTCCATATCTTCCCTGTCAGTATCGTGAAGATTGGGGATTAGAAGATCCAACAGGAAAAGATGATAAAGAATTTATCAAAGTGATTAAGAAAATTGAAGAAAATATAATGAAATTAAAAGAAAAATACGCCATCTCTTAAATAACACTATCAAATATTTATCATAAAAAATGACTTTTCATATAAGTTTATGAAAAGTCATTTTTTCTCCAACAAAGAATAATTAATCATCTAAAGTGATTTTAAAATCTTTAAAAAAAGCTTCAGTACCAATATCGACAAAAAAACCTATCGAACCTCTTAAATCTTTTCCATGTTTCATATCCTCAACTTTTAAAGTTAGTTGATTATTGATATAAAACTCACCCTTATCATCTTTAATTATTGCTTTTAATGAGATCCATTCATTTAAATCAATGTCAACAGGAGCTTCATATTGTGTAATATGATTGTCTCTAAAATAAGAAAAGGTATATTTTGGATAGGAAAAATACTGACATCCATGTGTTTTTCTTACAGGATCATTACATTTTCTACCATTTGTAGGTCTAACATAAAAAGATTCAAATTGATTATCTTCATCATTAATTCGAAAAGCAATACCAATAAATCCTCTTGCGAAATCAGGAGCATTTGAAAGAAGTCGGCTTAACATTTTGACTTCAATTGTTCCATTATGAAAAGACATATCGCATAATTTTGCATAGGTATTTTCATCGAATTCCATTATTTTATTTGCTTTCGTAACCCTTAAAACTAATTCATCATTGAAAAGTGTGTTTTGTATGTCTGTATTAACAGCAATCAATTGATTATCTTTTAATTCTATAGAAATAGACATATATATCATCTCGCTTTCGACATCATTATATAAAATAAAAATAATATTGAATAGTAGGCACAAAAAAGTGCCTATCTATTGTATCTGATCTTTATAATAACTACCCCAGGTTTCCATTGATTGGATGACTGGTCTCATTGATTCGCCAAGTTCACTTAAAGAATATTCTACACGTGGAGGAACTTCTGGATAAGCGGTTCTGATGACAAGCCCGTCGTTGACCATTGATTTTAAAGATGCAGTTAAAACTTTTTGAGAAATATCTGGTAATGATCTTTTTAATTCATTGTAACGTTTTTTACCCGTTAATAAATCTCTTAATATAAGCAGTTTCCATTTACTGCCAATCAATTGTACAGTTGTTGCAACAGGACATTCAGGTAAATTTTCTTTTTTGATCATACATCTTCCTCCTATACTTCCTTATAAATTATAACATGATTTTGCAAGCTAAGATAAATGAATAAGAAAGTAAGAAGAATAATATATCAAAAGATATTCATTGACTTATTCTAAAGGTTTATGTTCAAAAGTTATCATGGTATAATGTGAGTTATTAAAGCAAAAAAGACAGGAGCAAAATATGAAAAAAAGAGAGATACATAGAAAAGCTATTCAGTGTGCCTTTCCTTATACGATTCCGATTTTTGCGGGATTTTGGTTTTTAGGAATAACATATGGGATTTTAATGGATGCCTCAGGATTTAGTTGTTGGTATCCAATGTTCATGAGTTTAACAATATTTGCAGGATCGATGGAATTTGTCGCGGTCAATTTATTGATGGGTCATTTTTTTCCATTACAAGCTTTTTTTATGGCATTGATGATCAATGCGAGGCATATATTTTATGGAATCTCTATGTTAGAGAAATATAGAGGAACAGGATGGAAGAAATTTTATTTGATATTTGGAATGTGTGATGAATCATTTTCTATTAATTATACCGCTGATATACCACAAGATGTTGATCGAGGATGGTTTATGTTTTATGTTACTTTATTCAATCATTTTTATTGGTTTTCAGGAGCAACATTAGGTGGAATATTTGGCTCAATGATTCAATTCAATACAGAAGGTTTAGATTTTGTGATGACAGCGATGTTTGTTGTTATCTTTATGGAACAATGGCTAAAGGATCAAGATCATAGTAGTGCTTTCATAGGTTTAGCTGTTTCTTTAATATGTTTGCTTGTTTTTAAAGCTAAGTATTTTATTATTCCTTCTATGATTATGATTCTACTAATGATAACTTTAAAAAAATATAAGGGAGAAAAACAATGACATTATCTCAACAAATGATCACAATAGGATGCATTGTTCTGGCAACGATGCTTACACGCTTTTTACCTTTTCTTTTGTATCCAGAACATAAGAAAGTTCCGGACTATATTGTGTATTTAGGCCAAGTTTTACCAGGGGCTATCTTTGGTATGTTGGTTATTTACTGTTTAAAAGATGTTCGTTTATTGACAGGGAGCCATGGTATACCTGAATTCATTTCTATTGGTGTTGTTGTTATTTTACATCTTTGGAAAAGACAAATGCTTATTTCAATAGCAGGTGGTGTGATTTGTTTTATGGTATTGGTTCAAATGTTTTTTTGATTATTTGATTAAAATCTATTGACACTAAAGTTTACTTTAGGATTATACTTATTATATAAAGAAAAGAGGGATTGTATGAAAGCAAAAGTTTTATTATCAAGAACAATTACACCAGAAAAAGTATTAGAATTGTATAAGATGTTAGGGAAAGAATTGGATGGGAAAGTAGCAATTAAAGTTCATTCTGGAGAAGCTGGAAATCAAAATTTTTTAAGACCACCATTTTGGAAACCTATTATTGATGAAGTAAAAGGAACGGTTGTTGAATGTAATACAGCTTATAATGGGCAAAGAAATACAACAGAAAAACATCTAAAATTAATTCAAAAACATGGTTGGAAAGATTATTTTGATTTTGACTTATTAGATCAAGAAGGTCCAGATATGAAATTAGAAATTCCTGAAGGAAAAATAATCAAAGAAAACTTTGTTGGGAAAAACATAAAAAATTATGATAGTATGTTAGTTTTATCACATTTCAAAGGACATCCTATGGGAGGATATGGTGGAGCATTAAAACAGCTGTCTATTGGCTGTGCCTCAGCATATGGAAAAGCTTATATTCATGGAGCAGGTGTTCCAGAAGATATTTGGACAGCAGATCATGACAGCTTTTTAGAAGCAATGGCAGATGCTGCTTTATCAATACATCGTTATTTTCAAGGACAAATCGTTTATGTCAATGTTATGAAAAACATGTCTGTCGATTGTGATTGTTGTGCAGTTGCTGAAGATCCATGTATGCAGGATATTGGTATTTTAGTATCAACTGATCCTGTTGCGATTGATCAAGCATGTCTAGATTTGGTTTATCAATCTAATGATCCAGGAAGAGATCATCTTATTGAAAGAATTGAATCAAGAAATGGAGTTCATACAATTGAAGCAGCTGTTGCATTAGGTTTTGGTTCTAGAGAGTATGAACTTGTAGAAATTAAATAATACTTTTTATAATAAAACGAAGGTTTGTCCTTCGTTTTATTTATTATAAAAGAAAACCATACACTATGCGTATGGTCTAAAAAAGCTTTCAGCGTTGGTGAGAAAAAACCTCCGGTGATAAAATTATATTTGGCCTGGCAGCTAAATATAAAATCAAAGGAGGTTGTCTAATGAAAGACACAAATAGTTTATCACACACATCGTATCGATGCAAATATCATATTGTTATCATACTAAAGTATAGAAGATTAACAATCTATAACAAATTAAGAAGAGATATCATTGAAATATTGACATTGTTAATTAATAGAAAACCAGATGTAAAAATTATAGAAGGAGAAGCTTGTCTAGAACATATACATATGCTTCTGGAGGTACCGCTAAAATATGCAGTATCGGATTTTATGGGGTATCTGAAATCGAAATCAACATTAATGATATTTGATAGACATGCCAATCTCAAATATAAATATGGAAGTCGACATTTCTAGACGAAAGGATATTTTGTGAATATAGTTAGAAAGAATGAGAAGATCATAGCAGAATATACTCGCAATCAATTGCGGGAAGACAAGTTATATGACCAGATGAGTATGAAAGAATTTATTGATGCGTTTACGGGCGAGCAAGTAAGAGGAATAAAAGCTTTAATAGTTCGTCTATAAAAGCGTTGCGGCTGTCAGGGTTCAATATGTGGAACATAGCGCAACAGAATGTCCCTTGAAGGCGAGAGCAAACCACGCCTTTTTAGGCGTGGTTTATATTGCAGCAATTTCAACAAATATGATTCTTCTTCAAATTTTAAGTTGTTTACTTGTAAAATATTAAAACAAATAACAGATACAAATGGAATGAAAGCTTTTGGAATAGCTGATTTTTACTATGTTTTATTAATAAGAGGATATTCATTGTTAGCATCCCACAAGCATTATTTCCTATAATATTTTCATCTATTTTCTCTATTTGATAATAGAATACATCTTGTTGTTTCTTAATGTAATACCAATAATTAAACAAATATCAATCATATGAAAAATAATTGCTAGTAAAAAGACATATTGATAAGTTCCTGTAAAATCATATAGGTATCCTATCAATGTTAATGATAATGAGCTCCCTACATTTGTTAGAAAACCAATTTTTGAATAAGCATAAGAATAGTTCTCCGCCTTAAAATAATATCTTGTTAATAAAGGAATACCAACTGCTCCAACAGAATATACTGATCCAAATAAAAATGCTGCAATCATCAAAATCGGCAGATGCAAGCTATTCATTCCTAAAATAAACATCAATAAAGATACGATATTAGCTATAATCATTATAAGACAAGCTTTGACTGGATTAAATATATCACTTAAAAAACCAATGATTAATTTTGTGCTAATATTTCCAATCATCGTTAACGATAGTAGTGAAGCACCTATAGATGAAGCGAAACCTAAACTTGTTGCAAAACCTGATAAATGTTGTGAGATACCAGTTATTGATGTATGTAATAATGTCATGATACTCATACATAGAAAACTGATTGTAAAGACATTGAATTTTGAATTGTGTTCTATTGTTTTGGTTTCCTCTTTTTTTTGATAACCATATGGCAATAAATTTGAATCTTGTGGTTTCACTGTCCAAGGGAAAATTAATGGTGGTATTGTTAAAATAATGATACATAGTGCCATGATCATATAGGTCGTTTCCCAACCATATTGTAAAATCCAATATGCGAGTAATGGTGAAAAGACAGCACCAGATAAACCACTAAAACTCAAAGCTATACTTGTTGCTATCCCATGTTTTTCATCAAACCAATGAGAAATGATCATAGTCAATGGCACCATACTATAGGTTCCGATACCGATCCCTCTTAAAATACCTAGTATATAAAATAATAAAATTGAATGACTATACGCCATCAAAAAAGTTGATATAGATGCTAGTAAGACACCTATTAATAATAGAATCTTATAATTATAT
>CAMFRJ010000067.1 GCA_945981915.1 uncultured Erysipelotrichaceae bacterium | reverse complement strand
ATACCATCTTTTAGATTTTTTAAAGATACAAAGTAACTTTCTCCAGTACCCTTTACAGGTTCTAATTCTATTTCAGAACTTCCATTTTTTACCTTAACTTCTGTAGATAAGAGATTATCACAATTGACACTATATTTAACAGAATCTAAAGACTTATACCAATCAATATCATTAATCTTTACTCCACCTGATAAAGATTCTATAGATATACTTGGGACATTCTTAGAAACTACAATTCTATCTACATCTTTTCCAAAGAAATCTGATAAATTGTAAACTTTTTTGTTGCCAGCATTATCAACCAATTCTACAGAATACACTCCATTATCTGTAATTTTATAAGGTAAGTTATTTGAAACTAAGATGCCATTTTTATATAACTTTACAATATTTAATCCTGATTGAGATTCGACGACTTCTCCGGAAATTGTCAATTCCCCATTAACATAAGCAATCTTGTCATATATAGAATACTCACCAGAAATACTCTTATTGTTTAAGACTGGTGCAACATTATCTATTTTAAACTGTTTAACAATCTTACGCACATTACTATTGTTATCATATACGGATACACTAACATCGAGAATACCATTATTATTAGCTAAATGAGTAACATTCTCAGAAAATTGATACGTTACTCCACTAACATTAGACGTAACTTCTTCTTTATTACCTATTTTATAGACAACTTTTGAAATACCGCCTAAATTGTTGGTTGCTGTAGCTTTTAATGTTAAGGAATTTCCCTTATACCAATCTCCTGCCTGAGTACCACCCTCCATAGTGAAATCTACAGTAGGGAGACCTTTTATAGCAGTATTTCCGGCACTTCCTAAAACTTGACTTAACGAATATTCACCTATATTGCCATTAGCATCCTCTACATAGAACACAGGAGTGACTTCATTATACTCTGAAAAATCAACAGTGTATATAAGTCCATTAGAGAAATCAAACGTATAAGATAATGGTAATTCAGTGTTTCCATCCTTAACCTTTGCTAATTTAAATCCTGAACCCTTTTCGACCGGGGTAAAGGATATGGTAGGTTTTCCGGTATATTCCGTACCTATAAATACTTTGCCATTTTCACCATCTACCCATTTTGCAGTTATCTTTCTAATAGTAGGTGCTTCTAAATCTACTTTTATTGAACCACTCACATTCGATGAGTTACCTAACCTATCCTTCATAGATACTTCTACATCAAAAGTACCAGTTTTCCCGTTCATTGCATATCTAGGAGCAGCAAATACTAAGTCATTTACCTTTATTTTTTGATTTTGACTATCTATAACTATACTATTCTTCGGAACATTGACACCATTCACTGTCACATTTATATCATACTCACTAATTGGTAACGGGTCATCATAAATCAGGCTAGGTCTTTTAAAAGAGTAATCACATGCAATCGAAATAGTTGAATCTTTTGACAGATATTCATTATTCTTCGTACCACTGTCTGTGATTTTTAAATTACTTAACTCGGGTTTAGCTGCATATCTAAGACCTTCTACATTTGGATAGCTTGTTTTTATAATATCTAATAAAGATACCGTTTCTGTTATTCCATTAGCAGTAAGTGTTAATTTTGCATCTGAAACAAAACGCAATAATTTTATATATGGAGAGTCACCTTTTATTGCTGCATCCTCTGCAGTTACATAAATCTCTTCATAATCCCAAGTATCTAAAGCGATAACTGCATCGTTATTAAAATTAAGTGTTTTATCAACTTCACTATAATAAAAAGTTCCCTTTTCTAAAAAAAATTTTATTGTTCCATTTGCGAAGCCATAGGAACAAGTTTTAAAAGAAGTCGAGGGCTCTGCATAAACATTCTGAACAAACATACCATTATTTGCTGGTACAAAACTAAAAACTGTTAAAACCGCAAGACATATAGCTGTTACTTTCTTTATAATTTTTTTCATTAAACTACCTCCTTCATTTAGAAAATTCCACCCTTTTAAAATATAAAAGAGTTACTATTTTCTCTCTTTATATTGTTATTCTCTATAAAAGATGTGGTTATATCATCATCACTATTATCTAAATCTTTAATCCCCTCTATTTGTTCCCCTTTGGAATTGCTTTCGAATTATATTTAGCAATAAAGAGTTCAAGGGTTTCTTTTAATACTTCTATCTGTGATTTTAGATAGAACTCATCTTCAAACAGTGCATAGTGTACGCAGGCTCTTATCAAAATGAAGATAAGCGGTGTTAGTTTTTCATAGGGAATACCAAGTTTGGGTTCCAAGCTTTTTGCATATTGAGTATAACGTTCATCTACTCCTTTAAAGAACTCCTTCCCGTATTCTCTATATTTTGGATGAGTATAAATCTGATACATAAGCCTATATTTCTTGCCATGATTCTTAGCTGTCCAGTAGGGTATTTCGTCTATAAAGCGCCATAAGTCTACTACATCTGTAGGAGCTTTTTCCATAAAATCATCTTCTACCTTACTCATACAGTATTCGGTAGCTTGGATGATAAGATCATCAAGATTGTCAAAATACTGATAAATGCTTGCCACATTGCAGCCACAGGCATCCGCTATCATTTTAACACTCACACTGCTCAGTCCATATTCTGCATAGCATTCATAACATTTTTTCATTATTTCAATTTGCTTTGCTCTACGTGCTTCTTCATTAACAGTGCGCATTTGAATGCCTCCTTTCTTTAACTTAAAGTAAATGTTCATTTAAATTATAAAAGCTTATTGATAACATATCAAGTGGTTTACGCAATAATATGATTTTTAATTAAATTTCTATGAATTGTCTCTCTTATTTCATCACTATGGCATCATTGTCAAAAGCAAAACCATAGTCATGATAAAAGTGTTATATAGCAGATGTTTTAGCTAATCATTGATAAATTCACAAAAAAAGGTTCCAAAGAACCTTTTTTATTCTTTTTTCATCCAAGTATGAGGACAATGTTCCTCATACTCTATTTGTCCATAAGTATGAAATCCTAATTTTTCATAAAAAGGAACAGCTTGTAACTGTGCATGCAAAACAACTGTTTGAAACTGAAGCTTCTTTAAAACATAAAGAATCATCATCGTTCCAATTCTTTGATAACGATATGATTGAACGACTGCAATTCTTCCTAAAACATAATGTCCCTCTTCTTCAAAATAGCGACATGTTGCAATAGCTTGTAATCCATCATAGAGAACAATATGAGAACAATGATGATCTCTTTCATCAAATTCATCTGTAAATCCTTGTTCTTTCATAAAGACTGTTTGCCGTATCTTAATGGCTTCTGGTGGAATATCTTTATATTCTTTGATTTCTAAAAATAAATGATTTCCATATAAATAAGTTTGATATACATGATTAAAATCATGAACAATGATTTCAAGCAAATAAAGTTGCTGTTCATATTTTTTCTTGATATCTTTTAAAATAGAGAATGCCAATTCTCTTTGATATGTCATTTGTACAACATCAACGATGGTCATATGATACTCTTTTTTGACCAAACAATATCCTTGATATTGTTCATGTAGTTGATAATAGTCATCAAAAGATTGATATTTTTGATCGATTTGTGGATATCGTTGTAACAAATCTTGATATGTTATTTTTATTAAACTGTCATTTTCCATAATTCACCTAAATAAGCATTGATGCAACAACGATTGGAATAGTGATGATCGATAATAAGGTTGACACAATAATATTCCTTGTTACAATCTCTTTATTAGCATTATACTGCGTTGCCATCATTAATACCATAGAAGCTACTGGCATAGCATTAGTCACAATAGCAATATTAGCATAATAAGGATCAATGTGAAGGAAGCGACAGACGATCATTGTGATCAATGGGACAATAAAAAGACGTACCACAGCAAACAAATAACTGCGCCAATCAGTAAAACTTTCCTTAATTGGATATAAAGCAAGTGATGATCCTATCATCATCATTGAAAGCGGTGATGTTAATCCTCCGATACTATCAATCGTTTCTAAAAGGACTGTTGGTAATTGAATATCAAAAATATAAATAGCAACTGCAACAAACAATAATATGATTCCTGGTGTAAGTAACTGCTTGACTTCAAAATGAAAGCCATCATCACTTCTTTTTGTTAAACACATAATGGCATATGTATAAATAAACAAACTAAAAGCCATGTGTAATAAAGATGCATAAAAAACAGAACCTTGACCAAAAACACTGATTAATACAGGATAACCCATAAATCCTGTATTCGCAAATACAACCATACATTCATAGACTGGATAATCTTTTTGAGGGAAAGGCAACAGACGATTGATTATTTTTCCAATGACAATAAATCCTAAATACATCAAGACCCCTGCACCCATGAGTAAAAAAACAATACTTTTATCATCACTTTTTACACTCGCAATTGAACTGATGATCAACAACGGTGATGTACAGTTGACAATCAAGGATGATATTTTTTGATTCGTATGCTCATCAAAAATATGACATTTGAACAAAACATATCCTAAAACAAGCATCATAAATAATTTTAACATTGTTTGAAAAATAACAAATATATCCATAATTCACACCTCTTTTTCTATAGCATTTATAGCTCACATCTGCTCTCTTTTTTCTTTTTTTTCAAAAAAAGAAAAAAGAAGAAGATTTTTTCTTCTTCTACATCGCTTCTATTTCCTTAATCAGACATTCATCACCTTTCAACAGATAGGTTGACCAGCTTTGACAATGAGGACACTGTCTACCATATTGAACAGTTGGATATGTTTCTTGACAATTTTGACAATACGTTAAAGCTGGTATGGGCACCATTTTGAGTTCACAGTTTTGTAGTAATGGCCTTTTTTTTCGATAATATAACCAACCATCACTTAAATAATCATGAACGATGCCACTGACTTCACCAATTTCTAAAGTCACAGAAGCAATATCCGTGACTTCATTTTCTTGAGCGACTTCCTCTACTGTTTGAGCGACATGAACAATAATACCTAATTCATGCATTATGATTTCTTCTTTCTAGTTATTTTAATCGCACGTTTCGCTGCATAAGGTCCAATTGCTTTTAATTTGTCTTCTGCTTTATACATACGACTTGCTTCTGGAACATCACGACTTAAATGAATCGCATCAAATTCACATCTTGTCGTACATAAACCACAACCAATACATTTATTTGTATCAACAATCGTTGCTCCACATCCTAAACAACGTTTTGCTTCCTTTTGGATCTGTTGTTCAGTCAATGGTAAACGTAAATCAGAAAATGTATTTTTAGCAATTCCTTCTTTTCTACCAGGAACTTGACGTTTTGCATTATCAAATGATTCAATTGGTAACATCACATCATCTTTGTTTAATTGGATAAATTGTCTGAGATCTCTTCCTAGCGTCAAAGAATTTCCTGGATGAACAAAGCGATGGATTGATTCACAAGCTTCTTTTCCAGCTGCTATCGCATCTATTGCAAATAAAGGTCCTGTATAAGCATCTCCACCTACAAAGATATCTGGTTCATCAGTTTGTAAAGTTATATGATTGGCTTTTGCTGTTCCATTTGGATTGATTTGAACAGCACTGTCTTTGAGTAGATCATCCCAGATAATAGATTGTCCAACTGATAATAAAACAGTTTGACAAGCTATTGTTTTTGTCTCATTTTCATCATATTGAGGATCAAAACGTCCTTGTTCATTGAAAACAGAAAGACATTTCTTGAAAACAACACCACTTACTTTTCCATCTTCCATCAATATTTCCTTTGGTCCCCAACCATTATCAATCACAATGCCTTCTTCAATAGCTTCATGAATTTCATCTAATGCTGCAGGCATTTCTTGATGATCTTTTTCTAAAGTCACCATCATAACACTATCACTGTGATCACGAAGAGCAGTTCTCGCAACATCGATGGCCACATTTCCACCACCAATGACAACACATTGACCTTCTAAATATGGATGTGAACCATGAAGATTCATCTCTCTTAAATAATCTACACCTGTGATGACACCTTGAGCATCATTTCCAGGAATATCAATATATCTTCCTCCTTGTGCCCCAATAGCGACATAAAAAGCCTTATAGCCTTGATCTCTTAATTGTGGAATCGTGATATCTTTTCCAACTTCTTTATTGAAAACAAATTCAATTCCCATTTCTCTTAAAACATCAATTTCAGCTTCTAAAATATTTTTTTCTAAACGAAAAGATGGAATTCCATTTGTGAGCATTCCCCCAGCACGACTTTCCTTTTCAAAAATAGTGACAGGATAGCCTCTTTTTCTTAAATAATAAGCAGCTGACATACCAGAAGGACCTGCCCCTATGATTGCAATCTTTTGATCATAAAATTTTCCTTCGCCATTTTCACATAATGGGACATATCTTTGTTCTTTATCTAATTCAATACGTGCAATAAATTTCTTGATTTCATCAATTGCGATTGGTTCATCAACAGTTCCTCTTGTACAAACATCCTCACATCGGCGATTACAAATATCACCACATACAGCTGGAAATGGATTATCTTGTTTGATGAGTTCAAGAGCTTCTTGATAACGTCCTTGTGCTGCCATCTTAATATAACCTTGCACTGCTAAATGAGCAGGACAAGCTGTTTTACAAGGTGCCGTTCCACTGTCATAACAATTGATCTTAGCACTGTCTTTGTAGTTGAAATCCCACTTCTCTTTTCCCCATTTTTGATCATCAGGTAGCTCTACTTTTGGATATTGAATAGGAC
>CAMFRJ010000066.1 GCA_945981915.1 uncultured Erysipelotrichaceae bacterium | reverse complement strand
GGAGTATTTAAAATAATAATTAAATACTCTTTTTGATTAGGAGTTGTTAAAATGGAACAAATAGACAACCTCATAATGGGAAATTTAAATATGTTTTCTTTATTGTCTGTTTTTTTGAGTTTTTGTTCAAAAACACGTAATCACCAAATTATGATGATATGAACATCATTTGGTGATTGCATTTTGCTTCGACACTTACGTATCATTATTGATTTGATTTTTGATTAGAAAAATGAAAAATATTGTTGTTTTGTATTTTCACATCTTTTACACATGATTATGTTAAAATAATCAATGTAAAGGATGTGGTTGTATGTTTAAAGTATTAATGGTAGAGGATCAAAAAGAAGTCAGAGATTTTGTCAAGGAGTATTTTCAAAAAAGAGAAATTCAAATCATAGAAGCTATGAATGGTTATGATGCGATTTCTTTTATAGATGAAACGATTGATTTAGTTTTATTAGATATTATGATGCCAGGTATTGATGGCTATGAGGTTTGCTTGCAAATGAGGAAAAAATCACAAGTCCCTATTATTTTTATTAGTGCTTTATCTGAAGATGATAATCAATTAAAAGCCTATGAATTAGGAGGGGATGATTATATTACCAAACCATTTAAACCTTCTCTTTTATATGCTAAATGTATAGCAATGATTAAACGTACTAATCATATCGTAGAAAATAAAATGACTTTTGGAAAACTAATTTTAGATATTAATAAACGTCTTCTTATCAGTCAACGAAAAGAAAAAAGATTAACAGATAAAGAATTCCAATTATTAAAATATTTATTAGATCATCAAGGACAGGTCATTCCAAGAGGACAGTTGTTAGATAATTTATGGGGTTATGATTATTATGGTGATGGGAGAGCTGTTGATACATATATTAGACGTTTAAGAAAAAAATTTGGAGAATATGCTTTTTATATTCAAACTGTTGTGAAAACAGGATATATGTTGGAGGTCAAGGATCATGAAGATATTGAGGGGATTAACTTTTAAAATATTTATGATTTTATTGATTAGTTTTCTATTTGTTTTTGGTGTTGTCGTTTACGATAAATATAATAATTATTATTATGATTTGATAAGTGGATATGATAATAAAGAAACTGAGATGTCTTATTATACGTCTGATTTAGCACAACAATTCAACACGATTCAAAAAAGCAGCCATCCAGAAAACTATTCTTTAGAAGCATTAAAAAAAGATTTGAGGAATGCTCCTAAATCTATGAGTAGTAAGATTTGTTTATTAGATAATGATTTTCATCTTATTGAAAAAACAGGCTTTCAAAAAAATGATGATTATTTATATATCACAATGTTATCAACAGTTCAAACTTATCATAGTGATTTGCCATCTGTTGATCACTATTATCTTGATATTTCTTCATTATCTCAAAATCAGCTCTCTTTATTAGAAAAAGCTATTGAAAGTGGAGGGGAAAATGTATATTTTGATGGAAAAATACAAGAAATAAATAATTTTCAATTTTCCTCTGTCAATACACAAGGAATACAAGAAAAATATTATATTGTTTATCCAACATATCTTCATTACAACTATGATATCTTAGGAAGTATGGTCCAAGATTATGCGAAAAAAGGATTTTTTTTAGGTTATATTAAACAAGGAGAATTAAAGAAATATGATGATAGATCATCTACCTATTCTCGTTTTGTATCTCCTCTATCTTATCAGACAATCAATGATTTGATTGAGCAAACCCTTGATCATCATTTTTCTCAAATTTATATTCATTCTCTAGCATATCGTGTAAAATCTGAAACAAGTGATTATATGGGATCTCCTGTTGTGAATAAAGATTTACAATTCAATATCAATGATCAAAATCAGATTCAAAAACTAATGGAAGATAAAGAATCATTTTCAGCAACTTTAAAAAAGATTAATGAAGATGATTCTTATATGATGAATATTCAATCATTATACTCTTCAAAAAATAACGATTGCTTAGCAGGATATCTGGTTTGTTTCTACAACTTTTCTGATAAAGGAAGTCATTCTGTTTTACAGACTTTATATGAAGATTATAAGATCACTATGTTTGGTTCAATGATTTTTATTATACTATTTTCTTACCTGATTTCGTATATGATGACGAGACGTATCAAATCTATTGATCAAGTGGCTATGCAAATTGCTGATAATCATTTTGATGTGAGATTACCAACACATGGTCATGATGAACTTTCTAGCTTATCTTCACATATTAATACAATGTCATTGAATCTCAAAAAGAATATCAATCAATTACAGTTAGAAATTGATCATGTTAAAAAAATGGAAAAAATCAGAAAAGAGTTTGTGGCACAATTTACACATGAAATCAAGACACCACTCGCTATTATGAATGGTCATATTGATTTATTGGAAGAAACAGAAGATCCCATCAAGAAAAAACAATACATTTCTGTAATCAATAAAGAGATTGTAAAGATCAATGATTTGGTATTAGAAATGTTAGAATTATCTAAGTTAGAAGCAAAAGCTATTATTTTACAAAAGCAAAATATCAATTTAACTGAATTGTGTGAAGATATTATTGATGAATATGAACAATTATTTCAAGATAAAAACTTACATATTGATTTACAAGCTGATGATATATTCATAGAAGCTGATTTGAAAAGAATAAGTATGGTTATTCAAAATTATCTTTCTAATGCGATCAAACATGCTTTATTATATTCTACGATTTCTATTTCAATAGAAAAAAAGAGATTTTCTATTGAAAATGAAGGAGAACATCTTAGTGATGATATGAAAGAAAAGATATGGCAATCTTTTGTATCTGATGATCATCAGGGAACGGGTTTAGGATTGGCGATATGTTGTCATATTTTAGAATTACACGGGATGGATTATGGTTTTGAAAATACAAAAAAAGGTGTCGTATTCTATTTTGATTGGAGTGATGTGCATGAATAAAAAGAATTACTGGCTGATTTTATTGAATCCTATCATTATAGGTATTTATGGAATAGGATTATATGTTTTATATCGTTTTTTATGGTTAGGAAATGTCAAAAAACGTGTACCAATACTCTGTCTTATTTTTGGTGTTTTATGTTTTTGGTTTATTATTTGGACATTTTATTATCATCAACATAAAGACAAGATACATAATAGATACTTTCAATATAGTCATCTTTTATTCAATATAGAGTTGATCATCATTTTGATTATGACAAGTTATAGTGGTTATCGTATCTATCAGATTGCTCAACCATTTACAGGAAAACTAGGTAACTATTTATATGAAAGACAAAATAGTCAAGAAGTATTACTGATTCATCATAATTATTTGAAAACAGGTATTGATGGTATTATGGAAGATATTGATAGTGCTGTTGACTTGCCTCAAGACATCTATGTTTCCAATTATTTAGAAGTGGTCTATGATGATGATGGTACAATTCAAAAAATATATAGCTTTTTATATGGAAAAGATGATGCAGGAAAGACAAGAACTTATCTGGTGGATTATGATATTCAAAAGAGTAAAAAAATCAAAATTTATTTAGATGGATATTCCAAAACAACGTATGCTTCTTCTCAAAAGCTAACAGCTATGAAAAAAACAGCAACAATCGATCAAAATGGATATCATCATGATAAATGGACAAGAGATTCAGTGCTTGTCGATCAAGAAAAACAACAGGAAGTGACCCATGATAAACCAGGTCAAATGACAAAAGATCAAAATGGAAATGTTCGTTTTTGTTTAGAAAAAGATGTTGTTTATTCTTTCAATGTTGTTGATAGTGCTCTAGGAACACGTTATTATTCTTTTACTGGACTTGATTTTACGAATCCTGATCCTTTTGAAGGAAAAGGAGGAGTTGTACAAGAATTGTATTTTTCAGATCAATATCATGGCTATGTGATTTTAGTAAATGCCAGTGGTGAACGTCAAACAAAATATATAACCAATGATGGTGGACATACATTTGTAAGTCAATAGGAACAAAGAAATCTTTGTTCTTTTTGTTTTAGTCACTTTCTTGTAAGGTTTCCATGTTACAATAAAAGTGGTGATAAAGATGAAGATAGTTTTATTAGAAGATGATTTACAATTACAAGAAAGTTTAACTTTAGCTTTAAATATGAAAAATCATGAGGTTTATTGTCTTGATAGTGTCAAACAAGCGAAGGCAATCAATTATGATAATTTTGATTTGGCTATATTAGATATTCAATTACCGGATGGTAATGGTATTGATGTTTGTCGTTATATGAGAAAACAATGGCATTTACCAATTATTTTTTTAACAGCTAATGATCTGGAAAGTACTATTGTTGAAGGATTGAATGCTGGTGGTGATGATTATATGACCAAACCATTTTCTCTTAATATTTTATATGCTCGTATTGAAGCAGTGACAAGAAGACATCAAAAGGTTATGAAAATTGGTGATTTAAAAATAGATATGAGTAATTATCAAATTTATAAAAATGATGAGGAAATCAATTTAACAGCGATTGAATATGAAATTATCTTTTCTTTTATGAAACATAAAGGACAGATCTTAACGAGATTACAATTATTAGATTGTATTGAAAGACAAACAGGGAATATCGTTGAAGATAATACATTAACAGTTCATATGAAAAGAATTAGAAATAAATTAGGAAAATATCAAGGAAAAGAATATATTGAAACAGTGAGAGGAATAGGGTATAGATTTTATGGGAACAAGTAAACAGAAAAAAAACATCAGAATAATTTTTCTTATTTTAAGTTGTGCATTTCTTTTTTTACTTTATCTTATATATTCTTATTTCCTTGATTTTTATCATCAAAGCATCTCAAAGATTAGTGCCTATTATCCTCATGTTACTATTTTTCAAATCAAAGATTTTTTGTCACAAGAAGAGTTTTTTGTGACAGTGGCTTTTGTGATTATTGTCTTTCTTTCTCTATTATTGATAGCGTATATCTATATTGTTCATATGTTCAAACATAATAATCAAAAAGTATTACATATTATTGATGAAATTAATAATGATGAATTTGTTCCTTCTGTTTTAGAAGGTGAATATGGCATTCTTGAACAAAAAGTCTATAACATGAAAAATAATAATGATCGTTATGTTGAAGAATTAGAAAAAGAAAAACAATTGATGAATGATTATATTGAAAATATTGCTCATCAAATCAAAACACCTTTAACCGCAATACGTTTAAATGAAGAAATCTTAGCGATGGAACATGAAAATCCTTTGTTAGATAAAAATCAACAATCATTTGAACGTATGGATCGTTTGTTAGAAAGTTTATTAAAATTAACAAGATTAGAACACGATAAGATCCATTTTGATCTACAGTTAAAAGATATGAGAAGTTTAATGGAGAGTGTTGTTTATGAAATGACGCCACTACTTGATCACACACAACTTCATGTTCAAGTCAATGATTGTGTTTTCTATTATGATGAACAATGGTTAAAAGAAGCTTTGTGTAATATTATCAAAAATGGTATTGAAGAAAAAGTGAATGATATTTATTTAGAAAATCAGGTTTATCGTAATCGTGTTGTTATGACAATCAAGGATAATGGAAAAGGAATTGTTGAAGAAGATCTACCACACCTTTTTGAAAGATTTTATCGAGGAGCAAAGAAAAAAAGAAGTGGTAGTGGCATAGGTTTAGCTTTATGTAAAGAAATTGTTGAAAAACATCATGGACATATTCATGTCTATAATGACCAAGGGGCTGTTTTTGAAATCAGTATGCCTTTATTAGATGTGAAGGAGAAGGGTGATTGACATGAAAGTAGTTGAAATGAAAAATGTGACAAAATTTTATGGTTATGGGTTCAATCGTATCAAAGTTTTAGATCATTTCAATTTATCGATTGAAGAAGGACAAATGATCGCTATTAATGGGACAAGTGGCTCTGGGAAATCAACATTACTGCATATCATGGGTGGTTTAGAAAGACCTGAAGCAGGCGATGTGATTATTGAAAACAAAAATATTTATCGTTTGTCTAATGAAGAACTCACGATATTAAGAAGAAGACGTATTGGTTTTATTTTTCAATTTTATAATCTTGTTCCTACAATTAATGTCTATGAAAATATTGTTTTGCCTATTCATCTTGATGGACAGGAGGAAGATGAAGCATATATTAACGAATTATTAGATATGTTAGATCTTCAAGATAAGAAATATCACTTTGTCGATGAACTTTCAGGTGGACAGCAACAAAGAGTAGCCATTGCTAGGGCATTGGCGAGTCAACCAGCCATCATTTTTGCTGATGAACCGACAGGAAATTTAGATTCTCAAAATTCTAAAGAGGTTTTAGAAATTTTAAAGATATCACAAAAAAGATATCATCAAACAATTGTATTAGTGACACATGATGCCAAGATTGCGTCTTATGCAGATAAAATCTATCGTTTAGAAGACGGTCAAATAGTAGGTGAATATTATGAATAATATTTCTATGAAACTCGCTATTGCATCGGTTTTCAAAGAAAAGAAAAAGTATATCATTTCGTTGATAATGATGATTTTATCCTTTAGCGTTGTCATGATTTTCTATAATGTTTTAAGAAATGATGAAATCAATCAGCAAAAAGTGAAAGAAAGTCTATATGGGCGTTGGGATATCTGTTATGAAAATTTATCAAATCAGGACAAACAAAGCTTAAAGAAAACAAGAAAAATTGATGAGATGTTGCAAGTGGAAATGACGGGAATCCTTGACGA
>CAMFRJ010000065.1 GCA_945981915.1 uncultured Erysipelotrichaceae bacterium | reverse complement strand
AAGAGACAGATCATAAGCAATTACTTGTTGTGTCAATTCAAAATATTTAAAGAAGAAGGTGTTATTCATGGATAAAATGAGTATTATCGTCCCTTGTTTTAATGAAGAAGATGTTTTGCCACTTTTCTATCATGAAGTGACAACGTGTTTACATGAAATAGAAGACATTGATTATGAGATTCTTTTTATCAATGATGGTAGTCATGATCATAGTGAAGATATTTTAAAAATACTCGCAAAAAGAAATCATCATTGTTTCTATTATTCATTTTCTCGAAATTTCGGAAAAGAAGCAGCGATGTATGCCGGCTTAGAACATGCTTCAGGAAACTACGTTGTCATCATGGATGCAGACTTACAACATCCACCTCACCTCTTAAAAGATATGTATCATGCTTTAAAAGATGAGGGTTATGACTGTTGTGCAGGAAAAAGAATAGATAGAGATGGAGAAGGAAAAATAAGAAATATCTTATCTCATATCTTTTATAAAATCATTCAAAAAATGACAAAAATGGATATGTCAGATGGTGCTGGAGATTTTAGAATGATGACTCGTCAAATGGTTGATGCGATTTTAGAACTCAAAGAATACAATCGTTATATGAAAGGTATGTTTTCATTTGTTGGATTTGATACAAAATGGATTGAATATCATAACGTTCAACGCGTTGCTGGACATACCAAATGGTCTTTTCATAGTTTATTTTCATACGCTTTTGAAGGAATCTTTTCCTTTTCATCAACACCAATTACGATTGCAGGATTTATAGGTGGATTCTTAATGATCATATCAATTTTACTAGGATGTTATTTATTAGTAAATGAGTTGTTTTTTCATGATCAAATTGCTCAATATTTTCCAATAAGTTGTCTCATTTTATTTTTAAGTGGTATACAAATGATTTTTGTATGTATCCTTGGTCAATATTGTTCATCATGTTATTTCGAAAGCAAACAAAGACCTATTTACATCATTAAAGACAGTAACAAGAAAATATAATGAACCATTATGATATAAAAAACAATACATATTTAAGTCTTTCATTTTCATTGTATTTTATATCGTTTTTAATAATGAAATAAAAGAAAGTCATGGTGAAGTGATTATCCAATAAATTCACATTTATCATATCACCAGTTTTTTCAAAAATGATGAAATGACTAACCTTATCCATTACATCGATGACTTCAATAGTGTTGGAAATCTTTCACATTCCAACACTATTATCTGATGATGATTTATCTATTATCATTGTTTTTAATTATTGAATTGGTTTTTGCATAAAAAGTAGAAAAGCTCAATTTTTATCAAGCAAAAGTTTATTTCTTCATTTATTCTGTTTTCAATGGTATAACATTATCCTTTTTCTTATCTTTAGTAGGACCTGGTATCTTAGCAATTGCTTTTTTCATAACAGCTGTTTTATTTGAGATTTTGTATATTATTTTTAAAAATACGACAGCTGAGTTTATTGGTGTTGGTCAATTTTGTCTATCAGCATTGCCAATTCTTATAGTTGCTTATCTTGTTTTATTTTTTTTCATGCACCAGTTCTTTATTATATTGTCGTCATGATTGATCTGATTATTTTTCTAGGATTTACTTTATATGACATGAAAAAGATCAATAGAATTGATGAACATTGTCATAAAGACATGTGAGAAGGATGTGCTCTCATTTGTGCTTTAAAATTGTATTGAAATTTTATCAACATCTTTGTCGATATCATTATCTTAATTATTGAAAATAAATAATAAAAAAGCAGAAGACTCTTCTGTTTTTTTATTAAATCAATCCTTTTTCTTCTAATTGTTTCAAACAATAAGCAATTCCATTATCATTATTAGATAATGTAATATAATCTGCACGTTCTTTGACTTCAGCAACCGCATTTTCCATAGCTACGCCATAACCACAATATTCTATTAAAGATAAATCATTATAACCATCACCAAAAGCAATCGTTTCTTCTTGCTTAATTCCTAATTTTTTACATAAAACGTCTAAAGATGCTGCCTTATCAATGCCATTGGCCATACATTCTATGAAATACGGATCAGAACGGTAAATAGACATCTTTCCTTCATATGGTGCTTTGAATTCATCAATAATTGTTGCAACATAATCAGGTTCTCCGGTAATTAAGACTTTATTGACTGGAAAATCCACAAAGGACTTAAAATCATGGACATGATGAATATTCATTTTTGTTGTAAAACTTTCTAATTGAATCCAATGATCACCTATGTCTTCACTAATAATTTCTGTAGGATTATAAGTTAATGGAGATAAACCAAAATATTTTGCACGATCATACATTTCATGTGCAACTTCTGGAGATAAAGTCTGTTCATAAACAACTTCATTTGTCTGATAATCCAAAACTCGTGCTCCATTAAAAGATAATAAATATCCCCCTACTTTATCTAATGTCAATTCTTTGGCTTCTTTAAAAATACCAGCTGTTGGTCTACCTGAAGCTAATACAATAACAATCCCTTTATTCGCTAACTTAATTAATTCTTGTTTTGTTTCTTCTAAAATATTTTTATTTTTATCAGTTAAAGTTCCATCTAAATCTAACGCAATTAATTTATACATACGAATCTCCTTTACTTTTGTTATCAACATTATATCAAAACTCCTAAAAAAACAAAGATTATTTTCTACAAAGGAAAAAGGAAAACATCACATTTTCCTTTTTACGCCCCTGCCAAGGACTTTCATTATAACATTTTTTATAGATCATAAATAGTCTTTAACAATAACTTCCCTGTTTTTGTTTGAAAAACACGATCTTTCATCGTTAAAATAGCATCTTTATTAAGATCCATTTCATCTGCATTAACCAAAAAATCTGCTTCCAATAAAATTTGATAATCTAATCCATCAACATTTTGATAAGTATGATGATGTCCAACAAGATAAGCGACTCTTGTCACTATATCATTATCTAAATGGAATTGTTCTAAAAATGAGCGAACAAGTTTTGGTCCTTCTAATTCTTGATAATGTCCCTGGCTGTTTCCATATTTTTCTCGACACAGTGGACAGGCTATATCATGAACGATTGCAGCAATTTCTAAAATCAATTGTGTTCTTTCATCTATTTTTTCTTTTTTACCAATCAAATGCGCATAACTATGCACCTTTAAAAAGTGCGCAATATCAGTTTTCTTGTATTTACCCTGACTTTCACAAATCATTTTTTCTAAAATCAAATCAATCATAAGTTTTCCTCAAAATTAGTGGCATTGATGAGGCCCATGACAATGATGATCATCATGATCATGATGATCACATTCACAATCAGGATCATAATTTAATGTTCCTGCAATAAAGCTTTCAACTTGCCCTAAAGCATCTCCACTTGCTCCTGGTAAAACTTGTAGTCCTGAAGCAGCCAAATGATTTTTCGCACCTGCTCCAATACCTCCACAAATAACGACATCAACACCTTGACTAGCAAGAAAACCTGCTAGTGCTCCACATCCTGATGTAGAAGAATCGACTAAATTTGTTGATACTATTTTCCCATCTTCAACATCACATATTAAAAAACTTGGACAATGACCAAAATGTTGAAAAACTTGTCCATTCACACATGTCACAGCAATTTTCATATTTCTCTCTCCTTTTTCTTGTTGTAAATGATAATGACCTCCCTCTATTTTCATATAATGCCCTTCAATTAAAAAACGAGCCAATTTTTTTCTTGCTGTATTATACAAAGAAACAATTGTACTTCTTGATACTCCCATTTCTTCAGAACATTTTTGTTGATTATACCCTAAATAATCAATTAATCTGATTGTCTCATATTCCTCTAAAGATAAAATAATCTTTAAACAGTTTTCTTTTCCACTATAAAAATATTTATATTCAGGCATCTTTCCTATTTTTTTTGATTTATTTTGTCTCATGATCATCACCATCTTGATTATAGTTTTATTATTGACATATGTCAATAATAAAACTATAAAAGAAAAGGCACAAGCCTTATGAAAGTATATCACCACAATGAAGATAGTGAAGCTTATCTTTCATAATATCTTTCATAATCAAATAAGCTTGTTGCCCTGTACAATGTCCTGTATAAAATTGAGTTGGTAAATGCTTCAAATCATGAGCTAGATCTTGTATATTTTTAACTTCTTGATGTGTATAAGTCGTTTTTTGACTGAGATGAAAACCACTGATGACCACATCAGGATAGCCATGAAATAACTGTTTATATGTCTCTATGATATTCATGATACCATTATGTGCACATCCGGATAAAAGAATGTGTTTTTGTCCTTCATTGATCACTAAACATTGTTCATGATCAAAACTATCGAGAACATCATTTCCTGCTATTTTTTCTGTGAGTTCTAAATTACTAGCAGAGAAATATTGTCTTCCCGTGATATGTGTAAACAAAAATAATTCTTCATCTATGATCTGATTTCCTTCAATTGTTTGAACCTGTGGTAATTTCATGATCTGTTTATCTATACCAATATATTTTTGACCATGATAATAATCTTTATTCGCTTTTTTTTGCATCCATATTTTAGCAGATGGATTGATTTTAGAAAAAGGTATGATACCTCCTGCATGATCGTAATGTCCATGGCTTAAGATGACTGTATCAACTTGACGAAGATCAATGCCAAGTTGTTGTGCATTTTTGATGGTTTTCTCACTTGCTCCTGTATCAAATAAAAGATGATGTTTTTGAGTTTCTATATACAAAGATAATCCATGTTCATACATACAAAGTTCATTTCCTTTTGTATCTTCCATAAGTGCTACAATTTTCATGATCATTGACTCCCCCTCTCTATCCACTTCATTCCAGCAAGCAATCTTTCTTGTACATCTTGAAAATGATTACCCTGATGAAGCTGATAAAAACAAATATTATTATTTTGATAGAATCGATAGACTCGCCCTGTTTTTTGTTTAATTGTTGACAACACATGATGTTTTGTTTGATGTTCTTTATTTCCTAAAGATAAATATATCTTTTTATCTCTTACTTGATGATTTTTTAAAAAATCAATCAAATGTGGAAACCATAAAGAGCCACTGCAACAAATTGCTCCTGATAGGTCAGTATCTAAACTAAGCACATAAAGTGCAAATAACCCTGCTAGCGAATAACCAGCTACGTATACTTCTTGGAAAAGAAAATGATTTTTTAAATAAGGTACCAAATCGTTGATTAAAAAATCATAGGTTTGTTGCCCACCTCCTGAAAAATCATTGCTTTTAAAAACTGATGCTTGCCAAGGTGAAAGTTGTTCATTCCAATTTTGTATATTAACAATAACCAGACAACAATTGACCTGTTCGACAAGATAGTTTCGAAAAGCGAATTCATGTTGCCCACTTAACCAGATGATCATCTTGTCATGATGTTCTTCATGAAAAATATCAATAGAATAATTCTTAAGTTGGATATTCATCAGCGAGACCATATCTGGAAAATATAATATTTTAAATATGATGTTTCTTGCATGCTCCACAAAATAGGATGATCACTATTTTGTTGAGTAACTGCAACCTGTTTTAAAACGACCCCTGCTTCCATAGCCGCATCTTTTAACATTTGTTCAAAATGCGTCGTTTCCATAAAACGTGAACAACTGCATGTTATCAGATAACCACCATTTTTTAATACCGACATAGCTTGTAAATTAATTCTTTTATATCCATGATAAGCTTTATTCACTGTTTTTCTAGATTTGGTAAAAGCTGGCGGATCTAATACAATAATATCAAATTCATTTTCTTTTAATTGATCTAAATAATCAAATACATCAGCTTGCACAAAAGTAATCTTATTTTCAAGATGATTCAACTTAGCATTTCGATATCCCTGATCCAATGCAGTTTTTGAGACATCAACGGCAACAACCTGACTAGCATGACCATAAGCGGCGTTTAATGCAAAACCACCAGTATGACTAAAACAATCAAGAACCTTTTTTCCATGTGCCATATGTCTTAATAAAACACGATTTGATTTTTGATCTAAAAAATATCCTGTTTTTTGGCCATTTTCCACATCAACATTTAATAATAAACCATTTTCATTAATGACAGTTGTTGTCGACATCTTTGCATTTTTCCAAAAGCCCTTATATAAAGAAAGCCCTTCTTTACTTCTTACTTGAATATCATTTCTTTCATAGATTCCCTGAATCTTTTGACCATCATCTCTTAATACCTTTAATAATAATTCATAGATCATGTCTTTTCTTTGTTCAAGACCATAAGAACTGATCTGACATACAAGAATATCATTATAACGATCAACAGTTAATCCAGGTAAAAAATCAGCTTCTCCAAAAATCAGTCTGCAATTTGTCAAATTATGAAATTCAACAGTTTTTCTATATTCATAAGCTTGTTGAATTCTTTGTAAAAAGAATTCTTCATCAATCATTTCATTTCTATTTTTAGATAAAATACGCACTGTAATATGACTCTCTTTAGAAAGAAAACCAGTTCCTAAATATCGATGCTCTTCACTGACGATATCAACTAACTCACCATTTCGAATATCATCATCGCATTTTACTAAATTATTTCGATACATCCACATTTGACCTTTATCTAACCATGATTCTCCCTCATGAGATATCACTATTTCAGAATAATTTCTTTTCATCATTGTCACTCCCTATTTCAAGGTTTATTTTACATGATATCAAGAAAACAAACAATGACATTGGTTATTCTGTCTTTAACAAACTATTGTTCAAAAAATAAAAACTGTTTTTTTCTACAT
>CAMFRJ010000064.1 GCA_945981915.1 uncultured Erysipelotrichaceae bacterium | reverse complement strand
TGAATATATAAAAGATGAATATTATCAACCAACTGGTTTATATCACCCTTCTTATATCCTTTACAAAGAGCTATAATTAGCTCTATTTTTCTATGATTTCAATAATTTCACCAATAAACATACGATGAACCGGTTCATTACGATAATAACCATTCATAGCTTCTACAGGAATTTGATTGAGATTAAGATCTTGTTCATAAATTTTTTTACAAATAATTGTTTGGGTTGCTTCTTGATAGGTCATTCCATGATTGATTTCAATTGGTGTTAAAGAAGTCAATGACAGTTTATCTTCATGTCTTCCTGAATGAGTTCCTAAAATATTTAAATCTTCTTTATGTGTACCACCAAAGAAAGACACCACAAAATAATCATTTTTTTCCATGAATTCATAAGTATAACGACATGGCTTGACATAAACTGTCACAACTGGTTTATTCCATAATGTTCCCATTCCTCCCCAAGATATAGTCATCATATTAAAATGTTCTTTTTGTCCTGCTGTCAACAAAGCCCATTGATCAGCAAATTGATCTGCTTTCAATCTTTTCATTTTCTTCACCTCTTGATTATATTATACTATTGATAGACAAGGAGGAAAAGTCATGATCATCAATACTGGAAATAGAACAGATATTCCTGCATTTTACAGTAACTGGTTTTATAACAGAATCAAAGAAGGTTATGTCTGTGTCAGAAATCCTTATTTTCCTAAACAAGTGACTCAATACCAACTTTCTCAAGAGACTGTTGATCTGTTTATTTTTTGTACCAAAAATCCTCAGCCTATGCTTGATCGATTAGAATTGTTAAAAGACTATCAACAATATTGGTCAGTAACCATTACACCTTATGATCAAAGCATTGAACCTTATGTCCCTAATAAAAATGAAATCATCCGATCATTTCAAAGATTATCAACAATAGTAGGTGCCAACCATATTGGTTGGCGATATGATCCAATATTTTTCAATGAAAAATATACAATGACCTATCATCTTTCTATCTTTGAACAAATGTGTCAAAGACTTCATAGTTATACCCATCAATGTGTCATCAGTTTTATTGATCTCTATGAAAAAACAAAAAAGAATTTTCATGGTATCCAAGTTGTTAGTACAAAAGATCAGTTTTATATAACTAAACAATTTGTTGAGATTGCTAGAAAATATGATATCACAATATATACTTGTCATGAAAATGAAGATTTAAAAAAAGTAGGTGCCAATGTATCAGGATGTCTATCAGTAGAAGTCATCAACAAAGCTGTTCATGACTCACTTGATATTCCTGTCAATCATCAAAATGCCAGAACTGGCTGTAGTTGTCTTTTGAATCATGATATTGGTGTTTATAATAGCTGTCTTCACGGATGTCTCTATTGTTATGCCAATATTGATAGAAAAACCGTCATCAAAAATTATCAGGATCACGATCAAAATTCTCCTTTTTTAATTGGACATTATCAACCAGATGATATCATCAAAAAAGCAAAACAATATTCCTATAAAAAAAAGCAGCTTAGTTTATTTTAGCTGCTTATTTTTTATAATGTCGATATGCGACACCTCTTGTAATTCTTAACAAATTATCTTCACCTGGAAATTTCACAGGAACTGTTGGATTTTCCTGATACATTTTGATAACATCTTCACAATCACAAATAATCTCATCAAATTTCATCAATCCATACATCTTTGGTGGTAATAAATAAATTGGTTTATTTAATGGTAATTTTTCTTTAATAGCCCTCTCTAATTCTACTTTTAAATGAGGACATAAAATGATAACATCATAATCATTGAGAACTTTTAAGCCTAACCCAATAGGCAAAAATTCAATACTATAACGATCTTCCCAACCTCTTTCAACAATTTCTTTTTGCATTCTTGTCGCAATAGCACTTGAAGAAAAGCCACCACCACAACATAATAATATCTTGATCATCTTTTTTTCCTTCCTTTCCTTTTATTCTACACTCTATTTTTTTTACAGACAATCACTAAATATCGATTTTAGACATAAATTATATTAGGTGATATTATGTATCCTATTTTTGATGAAAATTATTATATGTATGATATGCCCCCTATGATTTATCAAAGGCCCCCTAGAAGGTTTTACTTTCAAAAAACATTACAAACTGCATTAAAAGGTATTCAAATTGCTAATCAGATGATCCCAATTATTTATCAAGTCAAACCTTTGATTGACAATACCAGAAATGGTGTTGCCATTGTCAAAGCGATGCGTCATCTAGATGATATTGATGTTAATGAAGTTGTTGCTGAAATTAAACCTATTCAAAAAGAAGAAAAACAATTATTAACTCATCATGAAGATAAAGATTTATTTGAAAATATGGTATAATCTTTATGAGGTGATTTCATGAAAGTATTGGGTGTAATCCCAAGAGGATATTGTAAAGGTGTTATCAGAGCAATTAATATTGCTAAAAAAAGTGCAACTCATCATAAGCCTATTTCTATTCTAGGAATGATCGTTCACAATCAATATATTGTCAATGCTTTAGAAGAATTAGGTATTCATACTATTGATGGTCATGGAAAAACAAGATTAGAATTGTTAGATGAGATTCAAGAAGGTCAAGTCATTATTACTGCCCATGGTGCAAGTCAAGAGGTCTTTGATAAAGCAAAAGAAAAAGGCTTAGAAGTTATTGATGCTTCATGTTTAGATGTTATTAAAACACATGATTTGATTAAAGATAAGTTAAAAACTGGTTATGAAATTCTTTACATCGGTAAAAAAGGACATCCTGAAGCTGAAGGTGCTATTTCGATTGATAAAAATAAAATTCATTTGATTTGTCAAAAAGAAGATATTGACCAAGTTGATAAAAATAAAAAATATATTATAACAAATCAAACAACCATGTCTTTATATGATGTTTATGATCTTTGTGAATATGCCAAACAGGTATTAAACCATGTAGAAATAGAAAAAGAAACATGTACAGCGACTCAAATTAGACAAGAAGCAATCAAAAATATCGATCCTGCTGTTGATATTGTCTTTATTGTTGGTGATCCTCATTCCAATAACACACAAAAATTAGCAGCTATTGCAAAAAGCTCTCATGATTTTGAAGTCCATATGATTGAAAGCATTGAAGAACTGAATACAGAATGGCTCAAAGGAAAAACATATGCTGCCGTGAGTTCGGGAGCTTCAACACCTACTTATCTGACAAATCAGATCATTCATTATCTTCAACAGTTTGATGAAAATGATCAATCAACATATCCTAAACCACACATTGAAAAAGACAAGATATTAAATAACGGATAGCTTTGCTATCCGTTAACTTTTTCTTGTGGTAACCAATCAACCTTAAAGAAATAAATAAGGAATATGATTGAACAGACAATCCATGTCACTGGCCAACCAAAGAAGATATAGGTTACATCACTTGTCACTTTTGTAATGAAAAATAAATAGACTTGTCTTAAAATAACAAATGAGAAAACCATCACATACATCGGTACTGTTGAACGTCCTGCCCCACGTAAGACACCATTGATGACCTGATTGATAGGTAAAAATAGATAAAATGGTAAGAAAACCAATTGCATCAATCGTCCTGCTTCAATAACATCTTTTTCTTGATTGAATAATGCAATAAAATCTCGACCAAACAAATACATAATAATCACAAATATGCCTATAGTCACCATAGCTAAAAATGTTGTCAGATATGCTCCTTTCTTAACTCTATCATATTGTTTGGCACCGATATTTTGTCCCACAAATGTAGTCACTGCCATATTAAAAGCCTGTAATGGTAAATTGACAAAACCATCTATTTTCACTGTAACAGAATAACCGGCTATAACTGATGAACCATAAACATTGATATATGATTGAACAATAACATTCGATAGAGCGACAATACTTTGTTGAAATCCAGTAGGTAACCCAATCTTAATAATTCTTTTTAAAATATCTTTATCAAAACCTATTTTTTTAATAACAACTCGATAATTATCTTTTGTTTTCATTAATACAAGCATAATCAATCCAGCAGAGATGGCTTGTGCAATTAAGGTTGCATATCCTGCTCCTGCAACTCCCCATCCAAATGATTTAACAAACAAAAAGTCTAAAATGATATTGACAATACTTGAAAAAATCAAGAAATACAAAGGTCTTTGTGAATCACCCACTGAACGAAGAATTCCTGATCCCATATTATAGATCATCATAAAAAGCAAGCCCCAAAAATAAATTGACAAATACAAACTAGCTTGGGAAAAAACCTCTTCTGGTACCCCAATAGCATGTAAAAGAGGATTGGTCAATCCTAATCCTATAATTGTTAAAAAAACACCCATAACCAAAGTTAAAGCTATACTATTATGAATCGCTCTTGACATTCTTTTGATGTCATCACCACCAAAATATTGAGCAATGACAACACCTGCACCTGTCGAAATTCCCATAAAAAAACCTATTAACATATTAATAACAGGTGTACTTGCACCAACAGCAGCTAAAGCATTTGTTCCTACATAATTACCAACAACATAAGAATCAACTGCATTATATAACTGTTGGAATAAATTCCCTACTAATAAAGGAATTGAAAATAAAATGATGGCTTTAACAATACTTCCTTTCGTTAAATCTAACGCTTTTACATTCATGTTTTCATCTTCTTTCTAAAAATATTGTACTCTTATTTCATTAAAAAATAAATAACTTGCAAAATATGAAAAAAAAACCAGACTCTTTTTATGATGTCATATAATAAATATGAGTAGGAGGAGCATATGGATAAAAATATTATATTTTTTGATGTTGATGGGACTTTGGTTGATGTCAGACCAGCACGTGAATATGTCCCTGAATCAACGATACAAGCTGTAAGACAAACTAGAAAAAATGGAAATTTATGCTTTTTATGTACTGGTCGATCATTAGCAGAGATATATCCTCATATTTTAGAAATAGGATTTGATGGTATCATTGGTGCTGGGGGTGGTTTTGTCACAATTGGTGATGATATGTTATATCATAAAAAAGTCTCAGATGAAGATGTTCATCGCGTTGTTGATTTTTTTGAAGAAAACGATTATGACTATTATTTAGAAAGTAATGGTGGTCTTTTCGCTAGTGAAAATCTTGTGCCAAGATTAGAACGTATAGTTTATGGTGACTTAGAACACGATGAAAAAGCTAGAGAGAAAAAAGAAAAAACACCGAGTCATTTTATTAATTCTCTTATCGAAGGAGAAATCATGTATCGAAATGATGTCAATAAAATTTGTTTTTTAGAAAATAAAAATATTCCTTTTCAAACAATTCAAGACAAATTTAGTGATGCTTTTCAAGTCATTCACTGTACTGTTCCTAGTTTTGGTGATGACAGTGGTGAATTATCTGTTGCTGGAGTCAATAAAGCGAGTGCTATAGAAACATTGATTCAACATTTGGGTATCAAAAAAGAAAACACTTATGCTTATGGTGATGGATTAAATGATATTGATATGTTGAAATATTGTCAACATGGTATCGCTGTTGGAAATGCTAAAGAAGGTCTAAAAAAGATAGCTGATGATGTCTGTGATGATATCGCTCATGATGGTATTTATCAATCAATGAAGAAATATCACTTAATTTAAAAAAGTAAGATTTTTTCTTACTTTTTTATGTTATAATTAAATTTGAGGTGGTTTTATGGTAACACGAGTAGGCATTTTGATCAGTGGTGATCGACATTACACAAATGAACTTTGTCGTGGTGCATATGAAGCATGTTTAGAATTTAATCTTGAACTTGTCATCTGTTATGGTGGAATGATTGATAGTGAATGTTCAAACCCTGAAATTCAACAAAAAATGCTTGCTTATCAATTTATTGATGAGATGAATCTAGACATGATCCTTATTCCTATTAATTCTATTTTTATGAATGAAAATAATTTAAAAAAACAATTTGTTGATTCTTTTCAAACCCCAGTTATCATTCTTAATGAAAAAATAGAAGGTTATAGTTTTGTGATGCACAATCATGATAGTTTTTATCAAGCTATTGAATATATGATTGTTCATGGCCAACGTCAACATATTGGCATCATTACTGGCCATTTAGAAAATAGAGGATCGATTGAAAGACTTCACGCATATAAAAAAGCACTAACAAAACATCACCTTGATATTAAAGATGATTACATTTTAGATGTTCACAGTTATAGTAATTTTAATATGGAAACAATTAAACAATGGTTATATGATCATCCTGAATTTGATGGAATTGTATGTGCTAATGATACGATTGCCTTATCAATATACCCTTATCTCCAATCAATGAATAAAAAAATTGGTGAAGATATTCTTGTTTGTGGTTTTGATGATGTTCCTACAGCATTACAGGTCATGCCAGCTCTATCATCTTGTCATGCAGCACCATCCATGTTAGCCTATTTAGCTATTCATAATGGGTTATCTCAATTAAAAACACAACAAACATTTGAGCAATATGTTGATACTTATTTTATTCCTCGTCTTTCTATAGGTTATGATTCTACATTAGAAAACGAGTTACGTCAATTTCTCAGTTATTGTTATGAGATAGATGAAACACCTATGTATTTAGCTGAAGGAATTACTAATTTTATTTTTGAAAATAAATTGGTTCATTTTAAAAATATAAAAAATCTTTTCATACAATTATTTTATAAACTCATTGTATTATCGGTCATTGAAATGAATAATTCTTATGCTTTACATGAAATAGATGATTATTTAAAAAAAATATTTACTCCTGATTCTGTCT
>CAMFRJ010000063.1 GCA_945981915.1 uncultured Erysipelotrichaceae bacterium | reverse complement strand
ATAAAAGACCCTGCTTGATAATCACAGAGTCTTTTTCTTCATAGTAAATAGTCTACAATGTCTGTTCAGTTCTTTCAATAATATCATCTTGAGTTGCTTTTGATAAGACATTAAAGAATGCAGAATATCCTGCAACACGGACAATGAGATCTTTATGTTTTTCAGGATGTTTTTGAGCGTCGATTAAAGTCTCACGTGAGACAACATTATATTGAACATGATATCCATCCAATCTATTAAAGAATGTTTTGATCAACATTTCCAGTTTTTGTTTATTTTCTTCAGTCGATAATAATGCCGGTGTCACTTTTTGATTTAACAAAACTCCACCTGTTATTTCATGAGTTGGTAATTTTGAAACAGATTTGAATACTGCCGTTGGTCCATTTTTATCAGCACTATGAGCTGGTGAACATCCTTCAGCTAATGGAGTTTTTGCTTTTCTACCATCAGGAGTCGTCATTGTTGAAAAACCTTGTCCTACGTTAGCTGAAATACTTGAAGTTCCTGCATAACGAACTCCTCCAATTGGTCCTCTACCATATCTTGTATTAGGATATTTTTTCATTTCATCAATATAAGCGTTATAAACATCAACAACTAATAAATCAACATAATCATCATCATTACCATATTTAGGTGCATCATTGATCAACATATCTTGTATCTTTTGATTTTCAACACTTGTAAAATCATCTAACAAAGCATCCCATAATTGTTGAGGTGTGATTTTATTTTCTTCAAAGACAAGTTTTTTAATCGCTGCTAAACTATCTGCCATATTGGCGATTCCTACCTGTAAACCTGAAATGAAATCATATACTGCTCCACCTTCTTTAATTGTTTTTCCTCTACCTAAACAATCTTCTGTTAAAGTAGAACATAAAATATCTGGAACATCTCTTTCTAAAGCAAGATCAATAGCGTTTTCGACAATAACTGACATTCTTGTTAATTCTTTAATCGCATCTTTCACAGCATCATTTAATTGTTCATAAGATGTCATATCTTTAAAATAACCATGACCTTCAACAAATTTTCTATTTGTTGTCATATCAACACCATTATTCATTGCCATTAATAAAATTCTAGGGAAATTCATATAAGACATTCCGGTACAACGATATCCCCATTTTCCTGGTACTGCAGTTTCTACACAACCAATAGCAGAATAATTGTAAGCATCTTCTTCTTTAATACCTTTTTCAATGAAAGAAGGAATAATGACTTCATCAGAATTAAATGCTGGCATACCCGTTCCTAACTTCATGACTTCAATCGCTTCATCCAAGAACTCTTTAGATATATTTTTATGATATCTAACGGTTAAATTTGGTTGTGGAAGTCTTGTTTGCGCAACAGATTTTAAAACTAAAAATGATAATCGATTCACCGCATCTTTTTTATCTGTTGTCTGTCCTGCAATTGTCACATTTTGATACATTGGGCTTCCTGCAGAGCTAAATGTATGTGCTTGGCTTCTCACTTTATTAATTGTCAAAGTCTTGATCCATAAGTTCGTTAATAATTCTACAGCTTGATCTTCATCAATAATTTGATGATCGATATCATGTTGGAAATAAGGATAGATATATTGATCAAAACGTCCATATGAAAGTGAATGTCCATTTGATTCAATTTGCAAAACTAATTGAATAAACCATGTAGACTGAATCGCTTCATAAAAAGAAGTTGCTGGATAGTATGGAACTTTATCACAAATACGCGCAATTTCTAACAATTCAGCTTTTCTTTGTTCATTTGCGTCTTGTGCTTTTTCTCTTGCTAAATTTGCATAACGATGTGCAAAATTCTTCACAGCTTCAATAGTGATCAACACAGCTTTATAGAATTGATATTTATCAATATTTTCTGGAATACATAAATCAAGGTCAGCCTTTAATTGTCTTGTTCTTTCTTCATATCCTTTTAAACCAATTTCTAACACTTTTTGGTAATCAACAGCCAAATGAGCATCTCCTGAATTAAGTTTCCCTTCCATTCCAAAAAAACCAGTTTCCATATAGACACTGACTTCATCAGGAAGTAAAGCGCCACCTTTCGCTCTTAAATTATTATTTTGCCAAAAAGGAGCAATGTCTCTTAACTGTTGTTTTGTTTCTTCAGTAATATAGAAAACATCTCCATCTCTTTTTTCAAAAAGATCCAATTCATTCATCACAAATTCTAATGTATACTCAGGAAAGATTGGAGCATCTCTATTAGAAGATGCTTGATTCCCTACAATCAATGTTTCATCTTCGATATAGATAGGCATTTTTTCTAAAATATTTTTTAACATTAAAGCTCTTTTCATAACAACTGGCTGATTTAAATTTTCTTTATATGCTTCTGTACATAAAATTGCTCTCGTTGCATCAATATATGGTTTTTCATCTAATACTTTTTCTCTAAAAGTATTCATACGTTTTGTTAAATCACCAAAATGTTCTACATTTTTCATATCATTCATTTCCCTTTCATTTGAAATTTATTTATATTTTATTGACAATTATATCTTATCATATGGTGTTTTTATGTCAATATTTCTTTCATAAAAACACAAAAATAGTTTCATTCGTAACTGATTGTTTACAATCAGGAAAAACCATGATAAGATGAAATCATAAGGAGTGAACATATGGTCAAAGGAATTACATTTAATATACAAAAATTTAGTCTTCATGATGGTCCTGGTATTAGAACAACTGTCTTTTTTAAAGGTTGTCCGTTAAAATGTCAATGGTGTGCTAATCCAGAATCACAGCTTCAAAAAATTCAAATTATTTGTCATCATGAAAAATGCTTAAAATGTCAAACATGTTTAAGACATTGTCCTAGTCAAGCCATCTTTTTTGAAGATCAAAAAATAAAATTTAATCATCAAAAATGTATTGGATGTCTACAATGTGTCGATATGTGCCCTGTTGAGGCACTTTCCAATGAAGGTGAGATCAAAACAGTAGAAGAAATCGTTAAAATATGTTTACAAGATAAAGATTTTTATGAAGAATCTAACGGGGGTGTCACTATTTCAGGTGGTGAAGGAATGGCACAACCAAAATTTCTAGAAGCATTGATTCAAGAATTAAAAAAAGAAAACATTCATGTTGCAATCGAAACAACAGGATATATTGAAGAAAAGTTATTTCAAAAACTTGCTTGTCAATTTGATTTGTTGCTATTTGATGTTAAACACTATGATAGAAATAAACATTTTGAAGGCACTGGTGTTTATAATGATTTAATTCTCCAAAACCTCAAATGGGCAACACAGAATCAATGCAATATCTTACCACGTATTCCTGTGATTCCTGGTTTTAATGATTCTTTAGATGATGCTCATGGATTAGCGAATTTATTAAAAGAGATTGGTTTAAAAAGAGTTCAATTATTACCATTCCATCAATTTGGCGAAAAAAAATACGAACTACTTAATAAAGACTATCATTATAAAAATAAAAAAGCTTTACATCCAGAAGATCTAAAAGCTTATCAAGACGTTTTTATAAAAAAAGATTTAGATTGTTTTTTCTAAATCTTTTTTTGTAATAAAACATCGATATTAAATTGTAATAAATCATTTTTTTGTTGTTCATCAAGTCGTTCATCACTAACAACACAACTAATTTGTTGCAAACCTAATAATTTAACAGTACCTTTTTGTTTAAATTTTCCTGATTCACTGACAACAATAACTTGATTAGCTTGTTTTGCCATGTCTCTTACTGCTTCACATCTCATAAAATCATTTCCTGTAAATCCAGAATCTATCGAAAAGCCATCAATACCGATGAATAATTTATCAACATAAAACGCTTCTACACACATTCTCGTCATTGGTCCAACCATGACTTGGGATTCATTTTGATATTCACCACCTAATAAGATGATTCGACAATTTCCTGTTTTTCTTATATAATCAGCAATAAAAGCAGAATTTGTAATAATTGTCACATCTTTTTTTGTTTGAGCAATTTCTAAAGCCAACAAAGCACAACATGAGCCTGATTCAATCATAATTGTTTCCCCATTTTCGACAAGGCTAGCTGCTGTTTTAGCGATTTGTTGTTTGATATCATGATGAAAAGCTAATCTTTGATTGATATCATCACTGTCATTCAATCTGGCATAGCCATGTGCTCTTAATACCAGTCCTTGCATTTCTAAGTGATCAAGATCTTTTCTAATTGTCACTTGTGAAACACCGAGTGATTCAGAAAGCTTTGTGACTTCTACTTTTTTATTTTCAGATAAAATTTCTAATATTTTATTATGTCTTTCATTCATAAGTTCCACCACTTTCATCATGTAATATCATTATATAAGAAATAATTCTGAAAAGCTATTTGATTTTACTGAAAACATTTAGATATCTCTTTTTCTTTGGGTAAAGGTCGACACATCTTCAAAACCAATTTCTTGATATTTTTTTGCGACTTCATGACAATGTTGCCCAACTCTATCACTCGTATGACTATCTGTCCCTATCGTGATGATACGTCCACCCAAATCATAGAAACGTTGCACCTGTTCATAGTTTGGAAAACCACATGTTTTTAAATCACGGTATCCAGAGGTATTGACTTCAATACCTTTATTTTTTTTGATTAATGTTAAAAAAATTTCATCGATGATATCTTGATATAAACGATGATCAACTGTTTTGTCTTGATATGGGCCATATCTGACAATATAGTCTATATGACCTAAAACATTAAAACAATCAAATGTTTGCACACATTTTAATGTTTCTTCAAAAAATTCACGATGTGCCTGTTCTTTTGTTTTTCCTTTAAAGAAATCACCATAATAAAATTCTTGATGATGAATCACATGAATTGATCCAATGACAAAGTCAAAAGGATATTTATTGATCAAATCATTAATTTCCTTTTCATGATCAAGATCTAATCCCATTTCAATTCCCCATTTGATTTTAATTTGATCTTGAAATTCTTCTTGTAGTTGTTTGATTTCTTGATAATAACTATCAATATCTAACTCAAAAGAATCAATAGGATAATCAAAATCCCTATGATCGGTAAAACATATTTCATCCAAATTCATTTGAATAGCTTGTAAGACATGTTCTCGAGGATTTGCTTGGCTATCGCCAGAAAAATACGTATGCATATGATAATCTATAACTCTCATGGTTATTCTCCTTTTCTCACTAATTGTTTTAAAAACTGATAAGATAATAAACTTGCAATAATCCCTGATATCACATAAGACAATGGCAATGCCCATTCAATTCCTGATAATCCCATAAAACGTGGCAAGATCAGTAATAATGGTATAAAAATACAACCACTTTGTAAAGATGCAATAAATAATGCTCTTCCACTTTTTCCAATACTTTGAAATAACATGCTACCAATGGCAGAAAGTGGTAAAACAGGAAGGCACAGACACAAATAACGTAATGCATCATGTCCAATAGAAACCACCTTCATATCTTTTCTAAATAGTTCAATAACCTGACTCGCATTGATATAACAAGGCAAACACATCACAACTAAAACAAAGATTCCCAGTCCCACTGTGATTTGAAATCCTTTCTTGACACGATCAAAACGTTTGGCCCCATAATTAAAGGCACAAACAGGCTGAAAGCCCTGTCCAAGTCCCAAAGCGCAACTAAATAAGAGATTTCCACAACGTGAAACAATACTCATGGCGGCAATAGCTTCATCCCCATAGAGTGCAGCAACATTGTTTAATATACTTGTTGATAAACTATTTAATCCTTGTCTTATCAAGCTTGGAAATCCAGTTACCACGATATTGACAATATCTGCAAATTCATGTGTGAAATAGCGTGGATGAATTTTTGTGACTGTCTTATTTGTTAAAAAAGGTGTTATTAAAATAAATGCAGAAAGATATTGGCAAAAAGCTGTAGCTATTCCAGCACCAGCAATACCGAGATGACAAGTAAAAATCAAAATAGGATCTAATAACATATTTAAGATTCCCCCTGTTGTTAAACCAATCATCGCAAATGAAGCCTTTCCTTCGTAACGTAAGATATTGTTCATCACACAAGAGATGGTCATTGCTGGTCCTGACAACAAAATAAAGAAACCATATATTTTGGCATCATCTAAAATCGTTGGTGTACTTCCTAACGTTTGCATTAAAGGATCGATAAAAAGAATTCCCAGGATAGATATCAAGATTCCAAAAAACAAAGCCAAGAAAAAACTTGTTGAACAAAATATTTTGGCTATTTCTACTCTTTTTTGTCCTAAATTACGACTTATATTACTCCCTGCTCCATGCCCAAACATAAATCCAAAAGCTTGAAAAATAGCCATTAAGGCAAATACGATCCCTGTTGCACCACTTGCAACAACACTAATTTGTGAAACAAAATAAGTATCTGCCATATTATAAATATTTGTAATTAACATTGATATTGTTGTTGGAATAGCAAGTGATAAAATCAGTTTCCAAACAGGTGTTTGGATCATTTTATTAAATTGTTGATTTTCTAATTTTTCCATAATTGTCCTCTTTGTTAATGTATTATATCACTCGTTTCAATAATTGACATATATTTTAATAAAATGAAAAAGTTGTCTTCTTCATGAAAACAACTTTACCATCCTAAATAAGTTTTAAATATTTGAAGGCATTATATAATCCATCATCATTAACATCAGTTGTCACATAATCAGCAGCTGCTTTGATTTCTGGACCACCATTTCCCATAGCCACATTATAAGCACATAATTCAAACATAGAAAGATCAATTTTAGCATCACCAAATGAAATGGTATCTTTGACATCTGCATTTAAATGTCTGTCTCTTATACACATCTCCGAGCCCACGAGACTAAGGCGAATCTC
>CAMFRJ010000062.1 GCA_945981915.1 uncultured Erysipelotrichaceae bacterium | reverse complement strand
CTCGGAGATGTGTATAAGAGACAGGCCAATGATAGAGACTTGTTGATTGATATTATGTATTTTATAATCAAAATGGTGAGCAATAATGAAAAATAGTCCAAGAATTGAAACTGAAAGATTGATTTTAAGAAAATTTTGTGATCAAGATATTGGTGATCTTCACGAAATATTAAAAGATGATATCGTTAATACTTATTTGCCTTGGTTTGTCAGTCGAAACAAAGAAGATACGAAAAAATTTCTATACGAAAGAATTTACAAAGAGTATCAAAAAAACATTTCATATTTTTATGCAATAGAATTGAAATTAACACATCATGTTATTGGTTATATAGATGTGAGTGATATTGATGATAAAGAAAAATGTGGTGATTTAGGTTATGGAATTCATCGCAATTATTGGAAACGAGGAATTGCCAGTGAAAGCGCAAATGCTTTAATTCAACAATTAAAGGATGATGGTTTTGACTATGTCTATGCGACTTGTGATCAGCAAAATATAGCTAGTGGTAAAGTGATGCAAAAATGCGGTATGACCTATCAATATTCTTATAAAGAGGGTTGGCAACCTAAAAACAAAACAGTTATTTTTAGATTATATCAGTTGAATTTTGATAATCATCAAGAAAGAGTCTTTATGAAATTCTGGAATATGTATCCTCATCATTTTATAGAAGAAATCTCATCTACAAAAAAACCTGTTAATAGGGAGTATTAACAGGGAAATGACATTGATCAATGATCTGTTTGATTGTCATGAAAGCTTCATCAATATGTGATGAAGGTATAGAAGCAAAAGATAAAGAAAGCTGTTGATTCTTGATAGGATTGATAACGATTTTCTTTTTTTGGCATAATTTCATAAAAAGATTTTCATCTAATTCAGGAAGTTCTATGTGATAACATAAATAAGCTTCATCTAAATAAAATGGATATGGACAATATTTTTCTAGTGCTTTTAACATGGCCTTGTTTTTTTCTTTGTATTCTTTTTTTAGTTTTTTAACATGTTTGACGAGATAACCATCACTAATATACTTAGAAAAAGCCAATTGTTCTAATTTTGAAGCAGTTGGACCATATTCATGTTTGTGTTCTTTGTAATGATCATAATATTGTTTATTAAAGACTAGATAACTGATTCTTAGAGAGGGTAATAATAATCGAGAAAATGATCCACAATAGATAATATGATCACTATTTGACATACATTGAAGAGCATAGTGATCTTTAGATGCATAAGTCAATTCACCATTATAATCATCTTCAATAATTGTAATATGCTTATTTTGAGTATACAGAATCAAATCTTCTTTCAAAGATTGTGACATAGGTTTTCTTTTTAATCCTTGGCAAGCGCTGTTGATATATAAAAAATCGATGTCATACATTTTCAAATCTCTTAAATCAATACCATCATCTAAAGAACGAATCATAATCACTTGAAAACCATATGATTCAAAAACACGTTTTGCCTGTGAAGCTTCTTGATATTCCATAGCAATCACACTATCTTTGGGAATCAAACCAGCTAGGATAAATAACAGAGACTGATAATTTGATCCGATAAGGATACGTTCAGGATGAGTCAAAACTCCTCTGACTTTATATGTATAACGACAAATAGCTTCTCTTAATGCCAGTTCACCTTGACTATCTCCATATGTAGAAAGTTCTTTTTTATTATCTAAGACATCCTTTAAATATCTTTTCCAGGTAGATAATTCAAAACTATCTTGAGAAATAGTTTGAGAACGAAAATCATAAATATAATCCACTGTTTGATGAGTGGATTGATAAGAATCGAGTTGTTGATGTAATTTGATCCTTGTTTGATTGATAGAAACAAAGTAACCAACTTGAGGTTTACTGGTAATATAACCTTCTATTAAAAGTTTATCATAAGCATGTTCGACAGTTGTTTGACTGGCTTTAAATATTTGACAACTTTCTCTAATGCTAGGAAGTTGTTGTTTGTTTTTTAAAAATCCCTGTAAAATGTCATTCCTATACTTATTGTATATTTGTTCATATTTTTTCATATAATCACCTATATTTATTGTAAACTGTCATTTAAAAAAAGGCAATAATTGTCTCTTATTTGAAATACAGATCTTTGATATGATATCAATAATTACAAGGGGGAATGGTTATGGAAAAGACATTAACAACAAAGGATATTGTATTAACAGGATTAGGGATTGCAGTTGTTTTTGTAGCAACTATGTTTATTAAGATTCCTAATGCATTGGATGGTTATTTTAATTTAGGAGATGGTTTTGTTTTAATCTTTGCTTCTATTTTAAATCCTTTTTTAGCGTTTTTAGTTGGTGGTTTGGGAAGTGCCTTGGCTGATGTTGCAGGAGGCTATGCTTACTATTTTATACCAACCTTATTGATTAAAGGACTAGAAGCTATTGTTGTTTCTGTATTGATGAAAAAATATGGAAAAAAAGTACAAATACCAGCTTATTTATTAGGAGCAACAATCATAGTGATTGGTTATTTTCTTACAAAATGGTATTTAAAACAAAGTATGGCGATTGCGCTAACAGGGATTCCAGAAAATATTTTTCAATCTGCTGTTGGAGTAGTCATCGCATTGATCTGTTATCCTATGATCTCACGTATTTATTTCAAAAATGCAAAATAATGTCTGTCATTGACAGTCATTTTCTTTTTGTTATAATTTTTAAGAAGATGAAAGAGGGCTAAAGATGGTAAAAATTGTTTTATTAGATGTTGATGATACATTGTTGGATTTCTATAAATGTTCGCTTATTTCTTTGAAAGAAACTTTTCGTGCTTGCCAGTTAGAATTTAAAGATGAATATTATCCTGTTTTTAAAGAAATCAATGATGATTTATGGCGTCGTTTAGAAAGAAAAGAGATAAGTGAAGAAGAACTGTTTTCTACAAGATTTCAATTAATATTTCACGCTTTAGGATTAAAAGGAGATGGACAGAAAGCAAGATATGTTTTTAAAGAACAATTAGATAATAGTCATGAAACCATGCCAGGAGCACAAGACATACTTGATTATTTATCACAACGTTATGATTTATATGTTGTCAGCAATTCTAGTGAAAAAAGACAAGTCAATCGTTTAACCAAAGCAGGATTCATTCATTATTTTAAGGATATTTATACATCAGGGAGAATGAATGCCATGAAACCAGATCAAGCATTCTTTGATGCTTGTTTTCAAGAAATGAATCATCCTAAAAAAAGTGATGTTGTATTGATAGGGGATTCTTTTACTGCTGATATACAAGGAGCTATCAATTATGGCATTAAACCAATCTGGTTCCATCAAGGGAAAGATGATGTAGATGTGATACAGATAGAGTCTTTATTGGAAATTAAAAATTATTTATAGCCACAATTATGGCTTTTTTTGATAATAATTTTAATTTTTTGAAATCATGAATAGCCTTGGCTTATTTATTGAATATGATTATAATATGTAATTAAATGGATGATATGAATAATGAAAAAGTATTTCGCATGAAGTTTTCTTAAATTTATCCCTTACTGGTTCAAAAAGCAATCAGAAAAAATTGGCGACAGGATGAAGTCGATCAGATTATTTATTGGCTAACGGGATATGATAAAGAGACATTGAATCAACAATTACAAAATGATGTAGATTATCAAACTTTTTTCGATGAAGCTCCCCGTTTCAATCCCCGTTGGAAACTTGTTCAAGGAACAATATGTCGGGTGAAAATAGAATCGATTGACGATCCTACAATGAGAAAAATAAGATGTTTAGATAAGATGATTGATGAACTTGCAAAAGGGAAAAAGATGGAAAAAATCTTAAGATAAAATAATGAATGGAGATGATAAAGATGGATATCAAGACTTTAAATATTCCTTTACCGGAAGATTTATTGAAATTGAAATGGAATGGTCAGTTTGATTTGATGACAGAAATGATTGATTTACGAATACAAAAAGATATTCCTCAACAACTCAAAGAAAGATTGTTGCTTGAAAAAGAAATTATCAAACAATTACCTAAACAATTTCTTTATACTCAAGAAGAGGCAATTGCGATATGTCAAGAAAAGCTATATGATTTTACAAAAGAGGAATTTGAACAACTCTTTAAAGAAAGTGTTTTTGAATTTTTATTTGTTAATAATGTCATGAAATTTAAAGATGATTTCTTCGATAATCTTATTAAAACGAGGCCTATTTATCAAAATAGACTTAAACAGTCTTTAACGAATAAAGAAAATAGAGATGAAATTATTCAAGAGATTATGCAAAAGAAAGATATCAAATATAAGATTCATGTAAAAATAGCTATGAAAATGAAAGAAGAATTTGAAGAAATAGGGAATACTATTAGAGTATGGCTACCGATTCCTATTGAATATGCACAAGTTGAAGATGTCAAGATTATAAAGACATCTTCAAAGAATGCCATTATTAATGAAAATGAAGTAGGCCAAAGAAGTGTTTATTTTGAAGAAAAGCTACAACATGATCAAGAGTTTTCTGTGGAATATGAATTCATCAACCATATTCGTTATCTTGAGCTCGATGAAAAACAAGTCAAAGAATGTCAAATGAAAGAGTATCTTGATGAATGTCCACCACATATTGTTTTTACACCTTATTTAAAACAATTGGTAAAAGATATCGTTGGTGATGAACAAAATTCATTGTTAAAAGCTAAAAAAATCTATGATTATATGACAACTCATATCCCTTATTCATTTGTCAGATCATATATCACGCTTCCTTGTTTAAGTGAATATATGGCTACAGGATTTAAAGGAGATTGTGGAATCTACGCAGTGCTATTTATCACATTATGTCGTATTGCAGGAATTCCTGCATCATGGCAATCAGGATTATATTGTACGCCAACAACTATTGGAAATCATGATTGGGCCAGGTTTTATATAGAACCATATGGATGGTTATTTTGTGATTGTAGTTTTGGAGGTAGTGGTTTTAGAAATCATAGTGAATTACAAAGACAGTTTTATTTTGGACATCTTGATCCATATAGAATTCCTTCAGCAATCGAATTTCAAAGTGATTTAGTGCCTCACAAGACATTTATGAGAAGAGATCCTTATGATCATCAAACAGGTGAAATTGAATATATTGATAGATATATAGATGAAGATGAGTATGATATGTATCAAGAAATCATTGAGGTTGTCTCAATTGAAGAATGAGGAGACAAATATGAAGTATGCACTTATTAATGGGATTATTTTAAATGGTCATAAAGATATGAAACCACTATATGATCATGTTATCTTAATAGAAGATAAAATTATTAAAGATATTGTTTTTAAACAGAAGGACTTATCAGAGTATAAAATTATTGATTTGAAAGGAAAATATATATTACCAGGGTTGATTAATCTACATGTTCATTTACCTGCTTCAGGAAAGCCAAAAAAGAAAGCTAGTGATCCAAAAAAGTTAGTCAAGCTTATTACCAAAAACAAACTCACAAATCAAATAGGAATGAAAATATGCATGTCATATGCGAAAACTGAACTTTTAAGTGGAGTTACAACTATCAGAACAGTTGGTGGTGTTGAAAATTACGATACAACAATACGTGATATGATTGAAAATGGTGAAATTATTGGGCCTCGCATCATTGCTAGTAACAAAGCGATATCTGTTGAGGGAGGACATATGGCAGGCTCTCTAGCTTACGAAGCCAAAAACGTACAAGAAGCTAAACATTATGTTGATGTTATTGCCCAAGATCATCCTAATCTCATCAAACTGATGATAACTGGTGGAGTGATGGATGCGAAAGTCGTAGGAGAACCTGGTGTTTTAAGAATGCCACCTGAATATGTTAAGGCAGCCTGTGATCGTGCACATGAATTAGGGTTTCAGGTTGCAGCCCATGTTGAAAGTACGCAAGGTGTCATGGTTGCGTTAAAAAATGGTGTTGATTCTCTTGAACATGGGGCAAAACCAACTGATGAAATCATTTCTTTAATGAAAGAACATCATGCTTTTCAAGTTTCTACAATATCACCAGCACTACCTTTTGCTATGTTTGATAGAAATATTTCTCATGCAACCTATGAACAACAGGAAAATGGAAAAATTGTTTTTCAAGGAATCATTGATATGGCCAATGCGTGTTTACAAAATGATATTCCAGTAGGATTAGGAACGGATACAGGATGTCCCTATGTTACGCATTATGATATGTGGCGTGAACTTGTTTATTTTGAAAAATATTGCCATGTATCACCACAATTTGCTTTATATACAGCAACGTTATTGAATGCCTTACTATTAGGAATTAGCGATAAGATAGGGTCAATAGAAAAAGGGAAAATGGCAGATATGATTGTTGTTGATCAAGATCCATTGCAAGATTTAAAAGCTTTAAGAAATGTTAAGATGGTCATCAAAGAGGGATATGTAATTGAACATCCTAAAGTCAAAAAAATACGAAAAGTTGAAAAAGAACTAGATCAATTCATATAAGACTCAAGAATATTCTTGAGTCTTAATCATATGAAAGATTGAATTGTTTTAAATTGATTTCTGGTGTTCCTTTTTTGACTCTTTCTTTATAAGGGATAACTTTATAAAGAGGACATAAATACATAAATGGAGAATATCTTAATTCTTGAGTCAAAATAGAAATAACAGTTTCTTGCTTTAAAGATGTATGAACATCAAAAACAAGATCAAAATCTAATTGATGAATGTTTTTTATTTGAAAACGATTATCTTTATGATTTTTGATCATTAATAAGAAAATATGGTAATTACCACAAGTCATACAAAGTTTCATCAAAACACCTCCTAAGCTAGTTTTGGCAGTTTTTATGAAAAATATGACGTAGAC
>CAMFRJ010000061.1 GCA_945981915.1 uncultured Erysipelotrichaceae bacterium | reverse complement strand
TATAAGAGACAGGGTTATTTTTGCTATATTTAATGATTCATTATGGATCATTAGCGATACTATTAGATATGATCGGGGATATTTATTTCAGTCTTTTACAACATTAAATCTCTTTTATTATTTTTTACCACTCATCAATATCTTTAGAATTGTTCATTATCATGAAAAGGAAACGTATCCCTTTTTATGGGAAATCTTGTTGTTTACAACAATTCCTTTGATTGGTGTTTTAACAAATACGTATTTGTTGACTTTACATGATCTTTATCCTTTTCAACCATTCTGTTATGTCATTGGAACTTTGTTTGCATATTTCTTTATTGTTGAAAAAGAAGAATTGGATAATGAAAAGAAATATCGTCATGAATTAGAAGCTGCACTGGCTATGGCTTATGAAGATACTATGACAGGTTTTGAAAATAGAAGAGCATTCGAAGAAGAAATGAAACAAGAAGAGATAAATCCTTCTCTTGATATCGCTTTTATTTCTTTAGATATCAATAATTTAAAAACAGTGAATGATTGTTTTGGACATGAAGAAGGAGATTGCTTGATTAAAATTGTTGCTCAGGCTATAAGACAGGTATTTGATAAAAGAAGTCATTTTTATCGCATTGGTGGAGATGAATTTATCATCATAGTTAAGGATACAAGTGATGAAGAAGTAAAAAGATATATTGACCAATTTCATCAATATCTTGATCAATATTCGAAACAATCTCCTTATCAAATAAGTGTTGCAGCTGGTTATGCACTTAGAAAGGATTTATCAATAACGGTGCAAGATATGTATATGCAGGCTGATAGTCAAATGTATATGAATAAATATCAAATGAAAAATAAAAGTTGTTAGGAGTTTATTATGAAGTTATTTAGAAAACCTGAAGTGCTCATTTTAAAGGAAGATCATTTAGCAAAAGATTATTTAGATAATTTGGAAGAGTTAGTTAAAAAAGCACCCGAACCATTGCAAATGAAAATAAAAAAAGAAATAGAATTGGTAAGAGCTGGAATCATAGGTGAAAACAAGATCTTATTTGAATTGAAAAATTGTGGAATGGATATGGTAGTTTTACATGATATTTCAATAAGTGATGGTCAAGAAATGGCACAAATTGATTTTTATGTCATTACACCAAAAATCAATTTTATGATTGAATGTAAAAATTTATATGGCGATATCGTTGTGAATCATAAAGGCGAGTTTATTAGAAAATATGAATTGTTTGGCAAAAAATATAGAGAAGGATTTTATTCTCCAGTGACCCAAAATCAGCGTCATCTACAAATTTTAAAAAATATAAAACTACAGAATCAAAGTATTGCGACAAGATTTATTGTTGAAAGATCGTTTGATGATTTTCACAAGTCATTGATTGTTTTAGCAAATCCACAAACAATTATTCATGATAAATATGCTAAAAAAGAAATTAAAGAACAAATCATTAGGGCCGATCAATTAGGTCAAACAATCAAAAGAATCAATAAAGAATCAAAGGAATTAAAAAGTAATTTAAATGAAATGGTAAAAAAAGGTCAGCGTATTTTAGAACTTGATCAAAATAATGACTTTTATAAAAGGAAATATCAGCAATTTTTAAAAGAAATTGAAACATATCAAATTGATGTCTGTCCTCGATGTGGTCATAAATTAATATATAGGAAAGGAAGATATGGAGCTTTTTTAGGATGTAGTCAGTATCCATTATGTAAGTTTACAAAGAATTTATGAGAATATAATTGTATTATTATCTGTTGATGAGGAATAACATGTTATGTTATTCCTTTAAAAAAATAAAGACTAGTTTCCTAGTCTTTATGTAGATCTTCTTTGATTTGTGTTGATGATATTTCTGGTGTTCTTGGTAAGTAGATGACTTCGATACCTTCATTTCTTAAATAATCGAATTTTCCTTTCCAATCTTCACCAATAACGAAAGTGTCTATATGATATTCTTTAATATCATTGACTTTTTGTTCCCAGTTTTCTTCAGGAATAACTAAATCAACAAAACGAATTGATTCTAATAAACCTTTTCTTTGTTCATAATTAAAATAACATTCTTTATGTTTTTCTTGTGAAGCAAATTCATCTGTAGATACTGCAACCACTAAATAATCACCGAGAGCTTTAGCTCTTTTTAGTAAATTGATATGACCATAGTGTAATAAATCAAATGTTCCATAAGTAATAACTCTTCTCATACCTAATCCTCTTTTACTTTTAATAATACTATTTTCATAATTGATATCTAAAATAGATCTTGTGAGTTCTGTTTTTCTGTCTCTATTCATTAATGCATTGACTGTTTGTTTTGGATTGGCACCATGATTGACAACTTCATTGACAGCATTGATGATAGGTATTTCAACATTATTTCTTTTAGCTAGTTGCATTGCTGCAGGCAATGCATTAATACCTTCAACAACCATACCAACCTTTTCAATAGCTTCTTTTGGTTGATATCCTTGACCGATATAAGTTCCGCAAGTAAAGTTTCGACTATGAATACTTGTTGCTGTAACAATAAGATCACCAATACCAGCTAAGCCATTGAATGTCTGTTCTAAACAACCCATTGACATACCTAATCTTGTGATTTCTGACAAACCTCTTGTAATAATAGCGGCTCTGGTATTGTCACCAAAATTTAATCCATTAGAAATACCAGCAGCTAAAGCAATGATGTTTTTTAAGGCACCACAAAGTTCAACACCTCTGACATCTATGTTTGTATAAACCCTCATACAGGTACCAACAAATAAATTCTGTACTTTTTCAGCAACTTCTAAATTATCACATGCAGATACGATTGTTGATGGCATATCTCTTGCGACTTCTTCTGCATGTGTTGGGCCTGATAATGCCACAAGTTTTGTCTGTTTACCTAAGACATCTTTGATAATTTCAGACATTGTATAGAGAGTATCTAATTCGATACCTTTGGCTAGATCAATAAGAATCTGATCATGAATATATTCTTTGGCATTTGTCACAGTACTTCTGACAAAGACAGAAGGAACACCCAAAACGATATATTCAGCGTCACATGCTTCTTTAAGATCGGTCGTCAGTTTCATGTTTTCAGGAATAACAATTTCTTTTAATTTGGGATGAGTACGATGTTCTTTGATAAATTCTATTTCATCAGGCAAAGCAGACCACACAGTCACATCATGATGTGCACACAAAATTCTAGCAACAGCGATACCCCATGTTCCTGCACCTAAAACACCAACTTTTGACATTGAAATCACCTCTTGTTCTATTATACATCAAATAATGAATGATTTATAGATGTGTATATTTTATTTTTTCATTTCTTACAAAAACGAGTTTTTTATCAGTGGAATATGATGGTTCATAATGATAATCATCAACAACAATTTGTTTGATCTGATCTAAGGTTGTGATGTGATGTAAAATCATATGATTGAGCATCTTTCCTCTTGCTTTTTTGAGATAAACAGCAGTTCTTTTGATTTGTTCACCTGATTTTTCAATAAAATCAACTTGGATAAGATGAGGATGATGAATCATTTTTTCATATTCTTTAGTACTTAAAGATAAAATAAAATCTTCATCTTTTAAATAATTATCAATGCTGTTTTGCCAATATTTATATAAAGATAAAGAATTGAGCTTATGTTTCATCTCTAAGCGATGAAATTGGATCAAATCATTATATCGACATAATCCATACATTGGGGAATTGATCAAGAGATAGTTTTCTAAATAATGAAATTCATCATCTTGATATTTTGAAAGATGGAGTTGTTTATAAACAACTCCATCATATAAACACATTGCTGGATATGATGAATTGTTTTGAAAATAATCATAGATCAACTCAGATTGTTTGAATGATACTTTCATCAGATCATGAATTTCCCTAGAAGATAATGTTTTTAATTGCTCTCTAAGGACATGAGCCTGTTGGCTAAACAAAGGACTTTGTCCTTTGATTGGATAATGATTTATTTTTAGTGTTTTTGCATCAGCAATTATAATTTTCATTGATATCACCATTTCCATTATATCTAAAAAAATGAAATTATGATATACTAATTGCGGTGATAGAAATGAATACAATAATAATTGATAAGATATTAATACATATGTTGGATATTGAACATAATCAGGTGATCTACTCTGATTCTTTTGTGGACTTAGTTGAGGGAACGACTGAATATTATGATAAGAAGATAGAAAAATGTATAAAGAATACATCAATCAAAGAATTGTTGACAGGGAGCGAACATCATTTATTAGTGGCTGCTAAAGAAATGATGAAAGAAGATGAATTGTTTATGAAACATTCTCGTATTATTGCACAAGAAATCTTTGCGATTGCAAGATTGGTTGAAGAAATGCCAAATGCAAATCTTTTGTTTGTTGAATGTAAGGTTAATGGAGAAAAGATGTTGTTGATCATTAAATTGAATTATAAAATAACACCAGTCTCTATTTTAGAAGAAATTGATGGTAAACGAAGAATTCGTTTTTCTAGTCAACAATGTTTGCCTCCAAAATCAACGAATGTTGAAGAAGCTATTTTGATCAATATCGATAAAAATACAATTTCGCTTATTGAAAAAAGATTTATGATAGATGGCAAACCAGGATATTATTTAAATGAACAGTATATTAAAGGAGAACCTCAATTATCTGATAAACAGAAGTTAAGTATTGTCAATAAGGTCGTAAAAAAAGTAGATAGTGAATATAATGTTTTTGAAGGAGATCCGGGAGCTGTTGTGAAACAGGAAATGATCAATCTGGTGATGGATCATAAACCTATCAAGCCTATGGAAGTGGCTAAAAAGGTTGTCGAAAAAGATTATAATGCTAGTGAAGAAGTTGAAGTGATCATGCGAGATCTCGGTATACAAGAAGATGATGAAATCGTTAATATTCCTATTTCATTAGAAAGAATGTCAAGATGTAAATTGGTTTTAGATGATGATCGTACGATTGAATTAAATGTGGAAGATTATTTGAATAAAGAAAATATGATGACATCTGTTGATGAAAGAGGTTTAACGACGATTACATTAAGCAATATTAAAGAAATTAAAATAAAATAAAAACTAAAAATGTTGAGTCTATGAATATAATTTTCATTTACTCATCATAGATAATGTAAACGCTTTATTTTTTTTCAAATTGTTGTAGAAATCAATTGGATAAGATGCTATAATCATGGTATAGAAATTTTTAAGGAGGAGTCATATAATGGCAAAAGAATTATCTTTCGTAGTATCTGATCCAGTAGGATTACATGCAAGACCAGCTACTATCTTAGTAAATCAAGCTAGCAAATTCACTAGCAATATTAAATTAGTTTATAATGATAAAGAAGTAAACTTAAAATCAATCATGGGAGTTATGTCTTTAGGTGTTCCTACTAAAGCTACAGTTACTATCGTAGCTGAAGGTGATGACGAAGAAGATGTAATTGCTTCAATTGCTAAAGTAATTAAAGAACAAAAAGTTGCTGAATAATAAAGCACTGTAGGAATCCATAGGATTCCTTTTTTTTGGCATTTTTTAACAATTTAGTGTATATATATAGAACATGGTTCATTTTAATTGATGAATATCATGGTCAAAAAATTGGATTTTAATGTTTTCTTAACTTTGTGACTGAAAAATGACTTATCCATGATACAATGACTGTGAATAATAAGAGTATGTAATTTTATATATAAAATAAAAAAGGAGGGGCTGTTATGAAGTTAAAAACAGTGACAAGTAGATTATTGAAGGTGGTTGTCGTTATAGCAATGTTCTTTTCTGCTATCGCAATCAATGATTACATTGCTAGCGCTGAAGTTAATGATGATTTATCAAGAAGTATTACTAGCGCTACAATAGAAGGGGAAAACAATGGCTCAGTTGAAGTTAATAAAGGTAGTGTTAATAAATTGACACTAGCTATTGAAAAAGATGTCACAGAAAAAGATAAAACATCTTTTACTTTAGGTGTGCCTGAAAATGTAACTATTAGTGGGGTTACTATGTCTAGTTCATCTATTAATGGGACAACAGTTAGTGCTTCAGTATCAAAGACTGCTGATAATATGGCAACTGTTGTTTTCAATCAAGATGCACTTGATATGGTTCAATCTATTACAGATGCAAGTTACAAATTAAATTTACAACTCTCTTTAGATATTATTTTTGGAGCTGAAGGACAATACAAATTTAATCCATCAGCTAATGATGTCAAAGATGTAATAATAAAGGATGCTATAATAAAATATGGAAATTATAGACTAGAAAATAATAGCAAGAAAAACGCTTTTTTAGACTCTAAATTTTATAATAGTTCTCGTATGTTAGGTGTTGCCGGAAATTTCCATTTAGTAGGTTTTAATAATGTGAATTTAAATGCACATACTAATGGTAATGTTTTAGCGAACAATTTATATGCTTATTCAAATTTTGGTACAAATAATTATGCAGACGAAGTAAGCTATGCATTAAACTATAAACAAGTAAATTCTAGTAGTGCATCTGGTACTCAACAAACTTTAGTTGTAGGAAGTTCTAATAAAATTGAAGCTGTTGATAATAATAACGCATTGAGTATTAATGGTACGAAAATTGGTATGCCTTATAATATTGTACAAGACACTGATAGCGTCAATAAACCATATATAAGCTTGGATTATGTCAAATCAGAAATTGAAGAAATATCAAATGATTTTAGTGAAGTGACAACTTACGCTACTTCTGTTAATGGTATTAATTCATCTGGTGTCGGTATTGATGTAAGTGATCAAAATAATAGACGTTTTGTATTATTGGATCCTGATAACTGTCTCTTATACACATCTCCGAGCCCCCACGAGACTAAGGCGAATCTCGTATGC
>CAMFRJ010000060.1 GCA_945981915.1 uncultured Erysipelotrichaceae bacterium | reverse complement strand
AGTTTATTTTTAGAAAAATGAAAAAATAATGAATTATGTCATTTTTTATTATAAAATAAAACGAGGAGGTCATTTTATGAAATTTAATAGATATAGTTTTTCTTTTAAGACATTTTATCTTGTCTATTTAGCTGCAATCGGTGCTTTTATGCCATATGTGAATACATATTTAGAAAAAACATGTCATCTCAGTGGTTCTCAAATTGGGTTGATTACAGCAATCTCATTAGTTTTAGGAGTTTGTGTAATTCCACTATGGGGAATCGCTGGTGATAAAACCAGAAAGTATAATGCTTTGTTGCAGTTTTCATTAGCTGCAACATTAGTTGTTCTCTATTTTTATTCAAAGCAAACTGTTTATCCAATGATTGTCTTATGTGCCATTTTATTAGAAGTCTCTCGGCTTGGTACAATGCCTATGGCTGATACACAAGCAACCAACTATTGTCATAAAACAGGCGGTAACTATGGTTCTATTCGTGGTTTAGGTTCTTTAGGTTATATGTTAGCTGGGGTGGCTGTTGGTTTCATTGCAGATGCTTTTGGTCTAGATGGAGCTATGTTTGCAACATATGCTGTTTTATTGGTTGTTGCCTTTGGTATTTCTTTCCTTTTCCCAAAATATGAAACTGAAGAACAAAATAATGAAAACAAAGAAAAGAAAGCCAATGTCGGTGAATTTAAACAACTCATCAAAAATAAAAAGTTTTTAACATGTTTATCATTAACATTATTACTACCTTGTGTTGTGGATTCTGCAATGAATTATGGTGGTAATCATTTAACAGTGACTTTAGGAGGTCCTGCTTCTTCAATTTCTTTAATGACATTTTGCAATGTTTTACCAGAAGTTATCTTTTTAATGGTAGCTTTAAAAGTCATTAATAAAACAGGATTTAAAAAATTCTATTTATTTGTTGCTATCATGACATGTCTTCGCTTTGGTGTTTATGCATTTATTCCTAATCAATATGCTTTTCTAGCAGCATCAGTTGTTCATTGTCTATGTGTCGCTATCTCAACTGTTGCTAGTTTAACATTTATTAGAAATACAATTAATCCTGTTGTCTTAGGAACTGCTATTACTTTATTAAACGCAGCCATCAATATTGGAAAAGCAATCTGGGGTTATCTTTTTGGAATCATTTATGAAATATTTGGAAGTTTTACAATGTTTGGTATTTGTCTGATTCCATTTGTACTTGCTATATTGATTATTTTAAAAACAGATTGTTTTCAAGAAATCGATAAAAATATAGGAAATATTGCTTAACTAAAAATCATATGAAAAATATTTTTAAGATCATCCTTTGTGTCTTCGTCTGTTATGGCATCATAGGTATCGGTTGGATGAGCAAAGATTATATCATTCATCAACTCAATAAGGATGGCGTTGCCATCCTTGGTTATCATGGAGTTGTTGACGATCAAGAAAAAGAAACAAAATATCAAAATAATCCGTATTTTATGTCGATCAATGAATTTGAACAACAAATGAAGTACCTTTATGAACAACAATATCATTGTTTAACCATGGATGAATTGAACCAATACTATCATCAAGAAATCACTGTTCCTCAAAAAAGTGTCTGTTTAACTTTTGATGATGGTTATCTTAACTTCAATACAATCGTTAAACCTATTTTAGAAAAATACCAATTAAAAGCAACTTGTTTTGTCATTGGTTCTAAAACAACCAGCAATCACTTACAATATTTATCACATAAAGATCTTAATAATGATGATTATGTTGAATACTATAGTCATTCTTATGATCTTCATCATTTTGCCAATATACCACAAAAAAAATTGATTGAAACACTTTCAATCAAAGAAATAGCAGCTGATTTTGAAAAAAATAGCGCTATTGTTTCTCAAGATTATTTTGCATTTCCTTATGGTGTCTCTTGTCAAAATGCGCAACAATATCTAGAAACAAGTTCTGTAAAATTAGCATTTGGCTATAATCAAAATAGAACGATGACAACTAAAGATAATCAATATTTACTCCCTCGTTATCTTGTATTTTCTCATATTCCCATGCGTCTTTTTACTTGGTGGATAGAATAAAAAAACTATTGATAGTCATGGTCTATCAATAGTTTTTTATTATTTAATAACTCTTACGTTAATGATACCTTCAGCAGCTTCAATTCTATCAATGATATCTTGACGAACATCACTGTTTGTATCAATAAGTGTATAAGCATAATCACCTTTTGCTCTATTAACCATGTTTTCAATATTTAAATTATGGTCTGCAAATAATTTAGAAATACGAGCTAAGATATTAGGCATGTTTTTATTTGTAATACATAATCTTACTTTTGATTCTCTTGGTTGTACACATCTTGGATAGTTAACAGAATTTGTAATATTTCCATTTTCTAAGAAATCTCTCATTTCATCAACAGCCATTCTTGCACAGTTATCTTCACTTTCAGGAGTAGATGCTCCTAAATGTGGAAAAACGATAATATTTTCTTTACCAATTAATTCTGATGCGGCAAAATCAGTTACATATTTTCCTAACTGACCAGATGCAACTGCATCCACAACATCTTGTGTGACAACAAGATCCCCTCTAGCAAAGTTTAATAAACGTGTTCCTTCTTTCACAAGTGCAAGCATATCTTTATTGATCATACCTTTTGTATCTTTTGTACTAGGCACATGAATTGAAATATAATCACATGTTTTAAAAATTTCTTCCATGTTTGCAGCCTGTTTGACATGTTTAGATAATGCCCATGCAGAATTCACTGACATAAATGGATCATATCCAAACACTTTCATATCTAATTTTACAGCTGCATTGGCAACTTGCACCCCTATTGCTCCAAGTCCAATGACACCTAATGTCTTCCCTTCAATTTCAGGACCAACAAAGTTAGATTTTCCTTTTTCTGCAGTTTTTGCAATATTTTCATCATCGCCTAAAGTATTGATCCATTGAATACTTTCAACAACTTTACGACTTGATAATAATAAACCACAAATAACTAATTCTTTAACAGCATTGGCATTTGCACCAGGTGTGTTAAAAACAACGATCCCTTTTTCAGTACATTTTTCAACAGGAATATTGTTAACGCCAGCACCTGCTCTTGCAATTGCTTTGATATTTTTTGGAAAATCATAATCATGTAATGAAGCACTTCTTAATAAAATAGCATCTTCATCGACTAAATCTTCACTATATTCATATTCTTCTGTAAAATTATTCAATCCAACAGGAGAAATCTTATTCATTAATTTTACTTTATACATAATGTTCCCCTCTTCAACTCATTATTTATGAGCTGCTTCAAAATCTTTCATAAATGCTAATAATTTTTCAACACCTTCGATTGGCATTGCATTGTAAATAGATGCACGAATTCCACCGACCAAACGATGTCCTTTTAAATTAGTCATTCCAGCTGCAATACTTTCTTTAACAAATTGAGCATCCAATTCTTTAGATGGTGTTGTAAAAGTGACATTCATTCTAGAACGATTTGCCTTATCAGCAGGTGCATTATAGAAATCAGATTGATCTAAATAATCATATAACATTTGTGATTTTTTGATACTACGTTCATACATTGCTTCAACACCACCATTTTGATCAACCCATTCTAATACCAATCCACACATATAGATTGCATAAGCACTTGGTGTGTTGTACATTGAATCTTTTTTTGACATTAACTGATAGTCCATTAATACTGGACCTGTTTGTTGTAATCCTTCTAATAAATCATGACGAACGATAGCAATACCTAATCCGGCAATTCCCATATTTTTTTGTGCACCAGCATAGATCATTCCGTATTTAGATACATCTACTTTTTGAGACAAGATATTTGAAGACATATCTGCAATAACAGGTGCCCCGTTTTTAGTCACTGGATCATATTTGTATTCTGTTCCAAAAATTGTATTATTGGCACAAATATGCAAATAATCTGCATCATCACTTAAATCTAATTCTTCTTGTGTAGGAATATGAGTATAGTTTCCTTCACTTCCGTCATATGCAACATGGATATCTCCAAATTTTGTTGCTTCTTTATAAGCTAAATTTGAAAAATTCCCAGTAATTGCATAATCTGCTTTCCCCTTTTTTAAGAAATTCAATGGAATCATTGAAAATTGTTGTGTAGCTCCCCCATGTAAAAACAAGATATCATAGTTATCAGGTACATTCATTACCTTTCTAAGCAAATCTTTTGTTTTATTAAAAATATCTAAATAGGAAGAGGATCTATGACTCATCTCCATTACAGACATACCACTACCTTCGTAGTTCAACATTTGTTTAGCTGCTTTTTCTAAGACAGCTTCAGGCAACATTGATGGACCTGCTGAGAAATTAAATACTCTTTTTTCGGTCATATTTTGAACCTTCCTTTCTTCATGTATGTTCTATATTATATTGTATACAATGTTTTTTGTCCACTGAAATTACCTTTTTTAGTAAATAAAAAAGAAAAAAAGCCAAATAAGCAAAATAAAAATTACTCACTGTAGCTTTTTTTGTACATATAAAACAAAGACAATAAACTGCCTGTCAGTAAGATCATAGCACAATATAGAACATCTTGACTGACAATAGTCAAGGATTGCATATTTAATAAATGTGCTAATACTGGTGTAGCAATATGAATAAAAAACAAGAATAGATAGTTCATTAAACTTGATAATAAAAAGATTAAAAATAAATCAAACCAGATAAACTGTCTATTTTTCTTTATTAAATACAAAATATGACAAAGAATAATGATAAAGATGACCACTTTACATTTGACACCATCACAAAAGCCATAAAGGATCTTAAAAAATGGTGCTTTTTGTAGTTGCTGATTCATATTTTTAGAAAATCTATTCATCAATAAATCTTCTTTTATCATATCTTGAATGTGTTCTTCCTGCTTATTAGATAAATGTGTCTTTAAATTATTTTCAATTAATTCTATGCAACTTTGAGAAAATTGATGTATTATTTTTTGATCAATTTCAAAATCATCACTAACAGAATGATAAACGATTTCATCAAAAATCAATTCATTAAAATGATATAAAGAATCACTATGAACAATATCCCTTTGTAATGATTTTAATTGTTCATTTGTTAAACCTGTATAATTATCTATCACAAAATCAATAATCTGATTGGTAACGACAGTATTCATATAATTCTCACTTATTGTTTTAATACATATTCTTTTTAGACAAAATGTTAAAGAAAATAAACAAATCCACATTACACAACCGATTACGATTATTGTTGTTATTTTTCTTTTCAAAATCATCACCTATATCTATTATAAGATAAAGTTAAAAAAAGAAACAATGCGTTTCTTTATTTTTTATGTAAATAACATTGTTTTTGATGATTATTCATAATTCCTACAGCTTCTAAAAAAGAATAGATCGTAATGCTTCCAACAAAAGACATGCCTCTTTTTTTTAAATCAACTGAAATTTGATCAGATAAAGCATTTCTGGTAACAGGTTCCTGGTCTTTTAATGCAATGACCTGATTGTTAGTAAAAGACCAAAGATAATTGGAAAAAGAACCAAATTCTTTTTGTATTTGTATGAAAATACCTGCATTTTTTATAGCTGATAAAATTTTTCTTCTATTCCTAATAATACTTGAATTATGTAATAGTTCATCAACTTTTAAATCATCATACAGTGCTATTTTTTGAACATCAAAATGATCAAAAGCCTTTTTAAAAGCCTCTCTTTTATGTAATATAGTAATCCATGATAAGCCTGCCTGAAATGTTTCCAACAAAAACATTTCATATAGCTTTTTGTCATCATAAACAGGCTTCCCCCATTCTTCATCATGATATTTTTGATAGATAGGGTCATCATTGACCCACTGACAACGACATATCTTCATCTTTGACATCTCTAAAATCGATCAATTCAAAATGATTATCCTTGATCCAGTCTTTGAACCAATCTGAACATAAAAACTCACATTCCATAGGTCTAATGAATGTAAATGATGAATGTGTAAGGATATATTGGTCAAGATATCCTGGATGGAAGATCAAAACATTACGATCATATTGTTCCATTTCCTTTAACACAGTTGGAAAATATGTTTGGGGATCATACAAATTATGGTCATCTAATGGTGGTAAACCAATACCATGAAGATGATACTTCTGTTCAAATTCTTTATCAAATATGACATTTTCATAAAATAAATGATATCTTTTCGCTACATTTTTTAATGCAATAAAAAAATTTTGCGATTTAACTGCATGACATTCAAAATAATCAGGATCGCGTCCTGTAATTATTCTAAACTGTTTATATTGTGCTTCTATTTCTAATTCACACTCTCTGACATCTATTGTATCAACTGTTCTTTTACGAATTTCGCTTGATGAACAAAATTCTCCATTTTCTTGCACCAACGAAGGTATCAAACGAGGATCAGTTAATGGTCTTCCAACACATATATTGGTATGTTGCCCTAAAGCAATATTCATATCTTTGACCAACTGATATCCATGTCTGGCACTTGGCATATTGGTCATCAGTCCTACATTGGAAACAAGTCCATCTCGACATGCTTTTTGTATTCCGTAATTGACTCCTTCACTAAAGCCTAAATCATCTGCTCTTATTATTACTTTCATAGTCTTTCCACCCTTTCTCTTTTATTTTATCATCATTAGTGCTATTTGACTATGTATTGTCAATATAAAAAAATGAGAATTATTTTCTCATTTTCTTGTGGTTAATTTCTTTCATTGTACGATATTCTTCCATTTTTTTATTTTTCATATTTTCGATTTCAATTAAGATGTCTTTATTTAAGATAATACTTCTTTTATGTGTTGTAGGATTAATGATAATACCAGAATATGAA
>CAMFRJ010000059.1 GCA_945981915.1 uncultured Erysipelotrichaceae bacterium | reverse complement strand
AGATAAAGGAGTCCTCGGGACTCCTTTTTAAGGAGGAAAATTATGATTAAAGCAATATTTTTTGATATTGATGGAACATTAATATCTAATCGTTATCCAAGAATGAAAAAAGAAACAATTCAAGCACTTCAACAATTACGACAACAGGGAATACTGCTGTTTATTGCTTCAGGTAGACATACCATGGAAATACAAGAATTACAATTGGATAATGATTTTCATTTTGACGGTTATTTGTTGTTAAATGGGGGATATTGTTTTAATGATAACGAAGTCATTTATGAAAATGTCATTGACATCAGTGATGTACAAGAAATATGTCAAGTTGTCAAACAGTATCATTTGCCAGTTTTGTTTATTGAAAAAGATGATATGTATGTCAATTTTGTTAATGAAAAGGTGATCAATGCTCAAAATTCTATTAAGACGTCCATACCAAGAGTTAATCAGGATATCAATATGAATGGGATTATGCAAATAGATCCGTATGTTGATCAAGACATGATCAAACTTATCATGGAAAACACAAAAAATTGTAAATATACAAGATGGTATGATGAAGCTTATGACATTATACCTATTTCAGGAGGGAAAAAAGCTGGTATTAAGGCCATCATGGAATATTATCAACTCAAAAAAGAAGAAATTGTGGCTTTTGGTGATGGTGAAAACGATATTGAAATGTTCGAAACGGTAGGAGTTTCGGTTGCTATGGCTAATGCTAAAGACATTGTTAAAAAGCAGGCAACAATGATTTGCGATGATGTTAATGACAAAGGAATCATTACAGGATTGGAACAACTTGGTCTTGTTAATATATTGTAAAAACGCAGGAAGTCATGTAAAATACAAATATGAGGTGATGATATGAATAAATATTTAAAAGTAGTCATTATACTTGTTTGCTTTATTTCATTAGTTGCTTGTGGAAAAAAAGAAGAAAAAGTACAGCTTAACAAAGAAGGTACGCTTTATGAAATAGGAAAAGATATTTCATTTTATTACCCATCTGATTTTGAATTGACTTCGAAAGATATCAATGAAAGTACAGTACAGTTTTCTAAAGAAAATCAAGTATTGTATTATAAAGTAGAAGACAATATATTTGATAATGAGATCAAAGAAAGAGTAGAATTATATAAAGGCGAATTAGAATCTTCAGGTGCTATTCAAATTGAAGTCAATGAACCTGCATTGGAAAGTGGGCTCCATTGTTATGAATATTCTGGAAATTATCAAAAAACTGGATTAAAATTCATGCATTTGGTTTATTTTGATGAAAATGCGACATATATTTATGGATATGAAGCCAATGAAAGTGAATATGATGATTACATTGATCGAATTATTGTTTATTTAGAATCATTTACGAAATCTACAGGATTGTAAATTTAAAAAAATATGTTAGAATATACCACATATCAATAAATTATAAATAAGAGAAGTAAATAGGAATGAATTTGTAGAGAGAGCCTATTGGTGGAAATGGCTTAAGGAGTTTTTATTGAAATGCACTTATTTGAGTCTTTTGAAAAGAAAGAACGTTGATCGCGTTAAGATTAATATGAAGCATCATCTATCTGGTGGAAGAACACGAATGTGTCTAGATAGAGAATGCTTTTTTTTATAAGAGGAGAGAGGATATGAAATTATTTAATACTTTAACAAACAAAAAAGAAGAATTTAAGCCAATTAAAGAAGGTGAAGTGAGCCTTTATGTTTGTGGGCCAACTGTTTATAATTATGTCCACATAGGAAATACAAGACCAATGATCGTCTTTGATGTTTTAAGAAGAACTTTTGAGTATTTAGGAAATCAAGTGACATTTGTTTCTAACTTCACAGACGTAGATGACAAGATCATCAAAGCAGCGAAAGAAGAAGGAATCACTGAAAAAGAATTAACAGATAAATATATTAAAGCTTATGAAGATGTGAGAAGAGATTTAAATCTTGAATTCCCAACATATGCGCCACGTGTGACAGAAACAATGGATCAAATTATTGATTTTATTGGTCAATTAATTGACAAAGGGTATGCTTACGAAGTTGATGGAGATGTCTATTTTAGAGTGTCTAAAATAGATGAGTATGGAGAACTATCAGGTATCAAAATTGAAGACCTGGTTGCTGGGGCAAGTGAACGTGTAGAGGATAAAGGAGTTAAAGAAGAATCTACCGATTTTGCATTGTGGAAAAAAACAGATGAGGGTATTCAGTTTAATAGTCCTTGGTCTCAAGGAAGACCAGGATGGCATACAGAATGTGTTGTGATGATCAATGATATCTTTGAAGATGGAAAGATTGATATTCATGGAGGGGGGCAAGATCTTAAATTCCCACATCATGAAAATGAAATTGCTCAATCACGTGCATTAAATGGTCATCCTATCGCCCATACATGGATGCATAATCAAATGATTAATATTAATAATGAAAAGATGTCAAAATCATTAGGAAATGTCATTTGGGCAAAAGATTTGATTAAAGAGTTAGGATGCAATGTTTATAAATGGTTTATGTTATCTAGTCATTATCGAAATCCATTAAATATGACGGATAAGATCATTGAAAGTGTGAAAAAAGAAGTCGCAAAAGTAGATAATGTTATTAAACAAGCATCTTTATATTTACAAGTGAATGGTATTGAAATAAAAAATTTTGATCGTGTAGCGGTTGATGATATGGTCAATGCTTTAGCTGATGATTTGAATACATCACTTGCATTAACTGATATATTAAATCAAGTAAAAGTCTTAAATCAGTTGATGAGGGTCAAAGAGAAAAATAATGATGAAATTGCACAGGCTTATGCAACATTGTTGAAAATGTGTGATGTTATGGGCTTTGTTTTTGAACCTAAACAATTAGATGATGAAGAATTAGAACTTTATAAAAAATGGATGGATGCAAAAGCACAAAAGAATTTTGAAGAAGCTGATCAATATAGAGCAAAACTTATTGAAAAGGGGATCATTTAATGAATCCTGAATTTATCAATTCACAAATTCTTGCTTATTTAGGAGATAGTGTGATTGAATTGATGGCAAGAGATTATTTAATCAAAGAAAGTGGCTTGATGAAAGTCAATGAATTGTATCAAAGAGCAACTCATTTTGTCAGTGCCAAAGCACATACTGACTTTATCCATCATTGTTTGGATCACTCATTTTTAAGTGAAGAAGAAGTGAGTATCTTTGTTTTTGAACCTAAACAATTAGATGATGAAGAATTAGAACTTTATAAAAAATGGATGGATGCAAAAGCACAAAAGAATTTTGAAGAAGCTGATCAATATAGAGCAAAACTTATTGAAAAGGGGATCATTTAATGAATCCTGAATTTATCAATTCACAAATTCTTGCTTATTTAGGAGATAGTGTGATTGAATTGATGGCAAGAGATTATTTAATCAAAGAAAGTGGCTTGATGAAAGTCAATGAATTGTATCAAAGAGCAACTCATTTTGTCAGTGCCAAAGCACATACTGACTTTATCCATCATTGTTTGGATCACTCATTTTTAAGTGAAGAAGAAGTGAGTATCTATAAAAGAGGTAGAAATACAAAAAATAATAAAAATGAAACTGCTGAACATCGTTGTTCTACAGGATTTGAAGCATTGATTGGTTATTTATATTTAAAAGATGATCATGAAAGAATCAAGGAAATCTTTCAAGAGTTGATCAATTATGTCAATGGGACAAATTTGAAACAAATTTGAGACGAAAAATGGTGAAAAATATGAAACAATATATATATGGAAAAAATCCGATAGTAGAAGCTATAAAGGGTGCGAGTGTTTATCAAGTTTATATGTTAAATGGAAACAAAGATCAAAAGATATTTGATCTTTGTAAAAAAAATCAGATTCCACTGACTTTTGTTGAGAAGAAAGAATTCGATAAAAAAGTGGGAAAAGTTTCCCATCAAGGGGTCATGGCAAGTATTGAAACATATCGTTATTATACTATTGATGAAATATTATCTGCCATACCTCAAGATAAGCAACCGTTGTTATTGATGTTAGACGGTTTAGAAGATCCTCATAATTTAGGAGCAATTTTAAGAACATGTGATGCAGTTGGTGTTGATGGTGTGATCATTGGAAAAAATCGTAGTGTAAGTTTAAATGCGACTGTTGCCAAGGTCTCTACGGGGGCTATACATCACGTGAAGGTAGCGCAAGTGACAAATCTAACAAGAACATTAGAAGAATTAAAGAAAAAATCTTTTTGGGTTGTTGGTTGTGAACTCGAAAATAGTCAGGATTATCGAGCGGTTGATTATAATATGCCAACTGTACTTGTTATTGGTTCTGAAGGATTTGGAATATCAAGGTTAGTGAAAAAAAGTTGTGATATTCATGTTGTTTTACCAATGGTTGGACACGTGAATTCATTGAATGCTTCGGTAGCCACTGCTGTTCTTTTGTATCAGGTTTATAATTCTCGACACCCTTTATAAACCAAGGAGGAACATATGTATCATGAACAAGAGTTAATTTATCTTTATCATTTAGGTTCTCAAATCGCTTTTGAATTATTATTGCAGATCTATAAGCAAAAATATAGAAATTATTGTCAAAAATATTATTTAGATACTTCTGAAATGACAACAGAAGATTATGTACAAATTGCGATGATTGCATTTTATAAGTCTCTTGATAGCTATCGGTTTGATATGAATACACAAGTGCAAACGTATTTTATGCATGTATTAGCAATGTCCTTGAGGGCCACAACAAGATCTTTGCACAGAAAAAAACATATACCTCATGATAAATTAATGTCTATTTATGATAATCATAGTGAAAAAATGATCTGTCAAAGTTTACCATCATCAATGATAACGGCGAATCAACCTGATATACAATATTCTTTAAAAGAAGAAATCAAAGATTATCAATATGCTTTATTAAATAAAACATCTAAGCTAGAAAGAATAATCTTTGATTATTATAACAAAGGTTATAAAGCATCTGAGATTGCAGCTCTTTTAAATATTGATATTAAGACTGTTTATAATGCCAATTATCGTATTCAAAAAAAGATGGCAAAATTGAAATAACATTGACTATAGCTTTCTTTTATGCTAAATTATAATGGCATAGAAATGAGTGATTATATGAAGCAAAAAGTAATTTTGGTTTGTAGCGAATGTCTATCTAGAAATTATACAATAACCAAAAATAAAAGAGTCAATGTAGAAAGATTAGAATTAAATAAATATTGTAAACGTTGTGGAAAACATACTTTACATAAGGAAACAAAATAAGGAGGCTTATGATGTTTAAAAAGAAGGTTACAGAAGAAAATATTGAACTGAACAGTGAAGTACAAGAATTAAAATTTAGAGAATGGTTCAATTTAAAAGGGATTAGAGAAGAAGTCAAAAATATTCATTGGCTTACAAAAAAAGAATTATTTCAAAATTCAGCTATCGTAATATTATTTACATTTGTGATGGGCTTATTCTTCTTTGGAGGAGATGCTGTCATTGCATTTATATTAAAAGCATTGGGGATGAATTAATATGGCAGGAATGAACGATGAAGGAAGACAATGGTATGTTGTGAATACATACTCTGGTCATGAAAATAAAGTAAAAGAAAACTTAGAAAAACGTGTTGAATCAATGGGATTACAAGATTGTTTATTTAATATTGTGATTCCTGAACATGTTGAAACTGTTATTAAAGATGGTAAAAAAGTCAATAAAGTGACAAATATGTTCCCTGGTTATGTTCTTGTTGAAATGATCATGACAGATGAAGCATGGTATGTTGTTCGTAATACATCTGGTGTTACAGGGTTTATTGGTTCATCAGGTGGAGGCGCTAAACCTTTCCCATTACAAAAACATGAGCTAGATCCTATTTTAAAGAAAATGGGTATAAGTACTTCTACAGTTGAAGTTGATTATGCAGTTGGTGATGAGGTTCATGTTATTTCAGGACCATTTGCAGGAAAGAGCGGTACTGTTGATTCAATTGACTATGAAAAAGAAACAGCAAAAGTACTCATTGATTTCTTAGGAAATTTAACACCAATGGAAATTGAATTGGTATTATTAGAAAAAGCACATTAAGACAAATGATCAATCATTTGTCTTTTATCATATGGAGGGTAAAATGAGCAAATTATTATTTTTTGATATTGATGGAACATTAATAGATTGTAATAAAGGAATCTATGAAATATCATCTGTTAATCAAAAATCACTAGATACACTTAAAGAAAATGGTCATGATGTTTTTTTAGCGACAGGACGCTGTCAATGCTTTATTACAGAAGGTGTATACAGCTATCCTTTTAGTGGCTATGTGACTTGTAATGGTGGCTATGTAGAATATAAAAAACAGCCTATTTTCAAGGCTATTGTACCTTCTATAGCCATAAAAGAGACCATGAGACTCGCAGAAGAATTAGATTTAGATTATTATTTTGAAGCGAATGATTATATCTATATTCGTAATAAAAAGAACCCTAAACATATTGCTTTTGCCTCTCGCTGGGGAATGAAAGAAGAAACTGTTATTGATGATTTTGATCCTGATGAAATTGAAACCTACATAGGTATGATTGTTGTCAATGATACACAAGATATTCCTCTTATGAAAGAAAGATTATCCCCATATTTTGATATTCAAAGACATCAAAGTGAGATTTCTTTTGATCTTACATTAAAAGGTGTTTCAAAAGCAATAGGGATACAAAAGCTTGTTGAAGCTCTTAATAAAGATATGAAAGATACAATTGCTTTTGGTGATGGTAGAAATGATGTTGAGATGTTAGAAACTGTGGGGACAGGTGTCGCTATGAAAAATGCGATGGAAGAAGCTTTAGAAGCAGCAGATGAAATATGTGATTCAGTAGAAAATGATGTAATTCCATCATTTTCTAC
>CAMFRJ010000058.1 GCA_945981915.1 uncultured Erysipelotrichaceae bacterium | reverse complement strand
ATCTTTTAATAATCTCCTCTTTGATGAAATACTTTTTTATTCCCTTCAACTTGATGCCTTTCTTTTAGTTTATTTTGAATATCTTCTAGTTTGATACCTCTATCATTCATTAAAACAAATACATGGAAAAATAAATCAGAAATCTCACCAATCAAATCCTCTTTACTATCATTTTTTGCAGCTATGATTGTTTCACTGGCTTCTTCACCAACTTTTTTACAAATCTTATCAACACCTTCATTTAATAAATAATTGGTATATGATTTTTCTTTAGGATTGATCTTTCTATCTGCGATTGTTTTTTCTAATTCAACAAAAATATCTCTGGCATCATAAGGATCAACTTCATTGAAAAAACATGAATAAGCTCCTGTATGACAAGCCACACCCGTTTGCTTAACGTAAATTAACAATGTATCTAAATCACAATCCAAATACATTCCTTTAATATCTTGAAAATGTCCTGATTCTTCACCCTTATGCCATAATTTTTGTCGACTTCTTGAATAAAAAACAGTTTGTTTCAATTCTAACATCTTATCATATGACTCTTCATTGACATATGCTAACATCAAGACTTCTTTTGTCTGATAATCTTGTACGATTGCTGGAATCAACTCCATTTTTTGAAAATCTGGTCTCATGAAAACGCCCTCCTTACATTAATATTATGTTTTCTACATTCTTCCCTGACATCTTCAACAGTCGCCTCATTAAAATGGAACAAGGAAGCGACAAGTGCTGCATCAACATCCGTTTTTTCAAATACATCTATAATATCCTGAATGCTGCCACATCCTCCAGAAGCAATCACCGGAATATCAACAGCCTGACAGACTGCATTAAGCATGTCAATATCATATCCTGCCTTTGTCCCATCTGCATCCATTGATGTTAATAAGACTTCTCCAGCTCCTAATTTTTCACATTGCATGACCCATTCAATCAGATCAAGTCCTGTATTTTCTCTGCCACCTTTGACATAAACATCCCAGCCACTTTGGTCTTCTCTTTTTTTAGCATCGATAGCGATGACAACACATTGAACTCCAAATTCATCAGAAGCATCCTTAATCAGTTGTGGATTGGCAATAGCTGCAGAATTTACTGAAACCTTGTCAGCACCCGAAGCTAAGATCATGCGGAAATCATCTAAACTTCTAATTCCTCCTCCAACGGCTAGCGGTATTGTTAACTGTGAAGCTGCTCTTTCAATCAAATCTTTGATAATATCTCTATTTTCATATGAAGCCGTAATATCTAAAAAGACGACTTCATCAGCACATTGAATATCATAACGTTTAGCAAGTTCAATTGGATCCCCGACATCCTTTAAACCAACAAAATTAACACCTTTGACAACTTTACCATCTTTAATATCTAAACAGGGAATGATTCGTTTTGTAAGCATTTTATCGTCTCCTTTAAATCCACTTTTTTTTCATAATATGCTTTACCAACAATACATGCATAATATCCTTTATCATGAACATCTTTGATGTTTTGGAAATCTTTAATTCCACCAGAAACCACAAATTTGATATTTGATGTTTGATCAATTTGATCATACATATCAAAATTCGGTCCCATCAATGTTCCATCTTTAGAAATATCAGTTGCCACAATATAAGTCACTCCAATTGATTCTAAATATTGGATAAATTCTAAATATGGCATTTGACTTATTTCTAACCAGCCTGCTGTTGAAACAAAACCATTTTTGACATCTACACCGACAACAATTCTTTCACTACCGTATTGTTTTAAAGTAGCTTTTAAAAATTCAGGATCCTGTAAAGCAGCGGTTCCTAAAATGATACGATCAATTCCAACGTCATCAAGATAAAGAGCGACTGTTTTCATATCTCGGATTCCACCACCTAATTCAATCTTCATCGTAGTATGATTTCTGATTTTTTGAATTGTTTCTAAATTTTTTGCTTTTCCATCCTTAGCTCCATCTAGATCAACAACATGTAAGAATGTCGCTCCCATATCTTCAAATTGCTTAGCTAATGTTTCAGGATGCTTAGAATAAACTGTTTTTTGATTGTAATCTCCTTTATAAAGACGAACTGCTTCACCATCTTTAAGATCTATTGCTGGTATGATTAACATGAAATCATCTCCTTAAACGCTAATAATATTCCTCTACCAACTGTTCCAGATTTTTCCGGATGAAACTGACATCCTATGACGTTTTTATTTTGTACTAAAGCAGTGACTTTTGTATCACCATAATCACTATAAGCTACTAAATTTTCATCTGGACACGTTGCCATGTATGAATGGACAAAATAGACATCATCATTTTCATGAATGTTTTTTAAGATTGGATGATCTTGTTGAAAATGAAGTTGGTTCCATCCCATATGTGGCACTTTTTCATCAATATCCATATAATTGACATTTCCTGGTATAAATCCTAAACCTTTGGTTTCTTTTATTTCATACCCTTTGTCAAATAAGATCTGCATCCCTAAACAAATTCCTAAAATAGGAATACCTGCTTCTTTCCTTTGGGTCAAAATATCAATCAGATCATATTTTTTTAAATTTTCCATAGCAACAGGAAACGTTCCTACCCCTGGTAAAACGATTGCTTGCGCTTTGTTAATCAAAGCATGATCTCTGGTCACAACTGTCTCTAAACCAATTCTTGAAAATGCTCCTTGTACACTTTTTAAATTTCCTACATTATAATCAATTATCACAATCATTTTATAAGACCCCTTTTGAAGAAATAACCATGTCTTTCTTTTTTTCATCAATAGTAATAGCTTGTTTTAAAGCACGTCCAAATGATTTAAAACATGCTTCAATGATATGATGAACATTATTGCCATAAGCTTCATTGATATGTAATGTTACCTCCATTTGATAGGCAACTGCTCTAAAGAATTCTTCAGTCATTTCAGTTTCATAATTTCCTAAAACAACTTTAGGAATATCTGTATTAAAGACAAGAAATGCTCGTCCGGAAATATCTAGATCCGTTGTCACTAAAGCTTCATCCATCGGAATCGTAAAATGACCATATCTTGTAATCCCTTTTTTATCTCCTAAAGCCTCTTTGATAGCTTTTCCTAAAGCAATCCCAATATCTTCAACGCTATGATGTGAATCAACATAAAGATCACCTTGACATTTGACTGTTAAGTCAATATCACTATGAAAAGCAAAAAGTGTTAACATATGATCAAAAAAACCAATTCCCGTATCAATATCACTTTGTCCAGTTCCATCTAAATTGACACATAAAGAGATATCTGTTTCTTTTGTTTTTCTTTCAATAACTGCTTTTCTCATCATGATTCCTCCTCAAATCTCACAGCAATACTATTAGCATGAGCATCTAAACCTTCACTATTAGCGAAAGTTTGAACATCATCTTTGAATGTTTCAAGAACTGCTTTTGGATAATAGCTATATGAAGAATATTTCACATAATCATAGACACCTAATGCTGAATAGAATTTTGCAGTTCCTCCTGTTGGTAAAACATGATTGGTTCCTGACATATAATCGCCAAGTGGTTCAGGTGAATATTCACCTAAAAATATAGATCCCGCATTTTTAATTTTTGGTAAAGTATTGACAGGATCATCAACCAATACTTCTAAATGTTCAGGTGCTAAATAATTAGAAACCTCAAAAGCCTCATCTAAGGTTTCGACAAGAATGGCTCCTCCATAATTTTTCAATGATTCTTCAATGATTTCTTTTCTTGATAGATAAGACATCTGTCTATGTAATTCTGCATTGACTTTTTCGATAAGCTCTTGACTTGTTGTCACAAGCATTGCACTAGCAAGCTTATCATGTTCTGCCTGTGACATTAAATCAGCAGCGATGTATTTAGGATTGGCATTGTCATCAGCAATGACCAATACTTCACTTGGTCCTGCTACCATGTCAATGTCAACGATCCCATAACATAATTTTTTAGCTGTCGCTACATAAATATTTCCTGGACCAACAATTTTATCAACCTTTTCGATTGTTTCTGTTCCATAAGCAATTGCACCAACACCTTGTGCTCCACCAAATTTATAAATTGTATCAACTCCTGCTACCTTAGCAGCAGCAATGATAACAGGATTAACTTTACCATCTTCTTTAACAGGTGTAATAATGACCAAATCTTTGACTCCTGCTAATTTTGCAGGAATCGCATTCATTAAGACTGTTGAAGGATAAGCTGCTGTTCCTCCTGGAACATATAAGGCCACTCTTTCAATAGGACGAACCATTTGTCCCATGATGACACCATTATCCTTAAACAAAGACCATGATTTATCAACTTGATTGATATGAAAATCAATAAGCTGTTGTTTTGTTCTTTCTAATATTCTGATATAGTCTTGATCAACTTGTTTGATAGCAGCTTCTTTTTCTTCTTCACTGACGATAAAATCTTGTTCAGTTTTGATTTGATAACCATCAAATTTTTGACAGTAATCAATTAAAGCTTGATTTCCATTCATTCTAATATTATTGATAATGTCATTGACTGCATTATTAACTTCTATAGAAATCTCTTCTTTTCTATTATTTAATTTATCAGCAATCTCTTTTAAAGAACCATCATATCGAATTGTTTTTAACATTTTCTTTTTCCTCCATGACTTTTTCTAATTTTTTAACGATATTCATTATTTCATCTTTTTTAAATTTAAAAGCAACCTTGTTCACAATCATACGTGTTGAAATATCACTCACTTTTTCAATAACTTCTAACCCATTCGCTTTTAATGTTGAACCAGTTTCGACAATATCAACAATCGCATCAGAAATACCAGTAACAGGTCCTAATTCAACTGATCCTTCTAATTTGATGATTTCAACATCTTCTTGTTTAGAAGCAAAATATTTTTTCGCAACATTGGTATACTTGCTGGCAATCTTCTTTCTTCGATTAAACTTCTTATCGCGATATTCAGGATAAGCAGCCACCGCAAAATAACATTTACCAATATGAAGATCTAATAATTCATAATATTCATTAAAATCAACATCATCTAAAGTATCTTTTCCAACAAATCCCACATCAACAATACCATGTTCTAAAAATGTCACAACATCATTAGGTTTTCCAAAGATCATTGAAATTCCATCACTTGTTTCAATCAATAATTCTCTATCTTTATGAATAATAGGATCCATATCAAAACCAGCATCACTTAACATCTGACATACTTGTTTTTCAATTCTTCCTTTTGTAATCGCAATCTTAATCATGATATTCACCTTCTTTTTCAATAGCTTTTAAAATATGATTCATATGAAAACAAAAACCAATAGCACCTGCTTGAACATTAAATCTTGGTAACAGATCATCATATCTACCACCAGATAAAATGGGGTTAGCACTATAACGGCTGTATCCTTTGATCATCAATCCTGTATAGTATTTCATTGTAGGTACCATTCCTAAATCAAAAATAATACCATCTTTCTTATCTAGTGAATCATATAATGCTTTTAATTCATTCAATGATCCTAATAAAATAGGATCTTCTATTTTATCAATAGCTTGATTTAACATATGAATATCACCAAAACATGTTGGTAATTCCAACAACAAGGCATTTAACTGTGATGAAAAATCATTTTTCCTGATAAATTCTTTCATACCTGAAATATTTCTCAGTCTCAAGATTTCAATAAATTCTTCTTGTTTTCCCACTAGTTGTAACAAACGATTATAGAATTTGGCAGAGCCTATTTCTATAATAATATGACTTAATGATAAACCTGGTAATGACTCTTGAATCATCATCATAATTTCACAATCTCCTGGCAGGCCTGGTTTATTCATCAATTCGACACCACCTTGAAAAAACTCACTGCTTCTTCCTTTATGCATTGTTTCCTTACGATAAACCTTACCAAAATAGCTATATCTCGCTTCTCCTGTTTTATAGCTATTGGCATACAAACGTGCTAGTGGAATCGTAAAGTCTAAACGCATCGCTACATTTTTTCCTTCGTGATTAATATATTGAAACATCTTGTCTAGTTCAAAACCACAATCTAATTGTGTATACAAATCAACATATTCAAATGAAGGCATCAAAACTTCATTATAACTGTAATGGCCAAATATATTTCTTAAATTATTTTCTATTTCCCTTAATTTTTCTACATTCGTAATAATTGCATCAATACTTTCTTCTGGAATCAAATATTTAAAATCTTCCATGATAGTCCCCCTTTTAATAAAAAAAACGAGTCATTTACTAATGACTCGTACCAATTCATGCCATTAGATACACCCCAAACTATACACGAAATGGGTTGTATCATATTGATATAACCCTAGGCAATCCAATGATGATGGTGATGAAATTGTAAAAAATATTGTGTTTTCATGTTTATCACCTCTTATTGGTTTCTATAATAACATAGATTGTATACAAAATAAAGAAAATATTTTAATTTTACTATTATCTTATTTGAATTTAACAGCTGTTCCATAGCACATGACTTCAGCTGCTCCTGGTTCTATCGCTGATGTAGCATACATCATTGCCACAATCGCATCAGCTCCTAATTGGTTAGCCTGATCAAGCATACGTCCATAAGCGATATCCCTTGCTTCATTCATCATTTCAACATATGCTTTCATTTCTCCTCCTACCATATTTCTAAAAGCACTTCCTATATCTTTTCCAATATGTTTACATTGGATGGTACTTCCTTGCACTAATCCTAATTCTTCAAAATCCTTTCCTCTAATTGTTTGTGTCGTTACAACAAGCATTATCATATCCTCCATTTCCTTGATACTTTTATTATATAAAAGAAATGCTTTTAACGCTATCAAAAGTCTCATCTGTTCTTCTAATTCATTTTTTAAATATCATTAAGCCATAAAACAAAGCAAAGCGATAATAGATTGTATACAATTTTATCATGATAAAAAGGGGTGTATTATTTTTTTATTATCACGATAACTTATTTATAC
>CAMFRJ010000057.1 GCA_945981915.1 uncultured Erysipelotrichaceae bacterium | reverse complement strand
ATATCGTCGGCAGCGTCAGATGTGTATAAGAGACAGATATAATAGAGAAGATAAACGGTTTAAATATTGTTTTATTTTCTATGATGATATTACGAAAAAAGAAAGACATAGAGTCAAAGTGACTATTTTTAAGGAGGACGAGTCATGAAGTTAGTGGATAAGATGAAAGATGAGAATTTAGGATTGGCTTTATTGTACAATTTTACAAAGGGATATGGGCATGTACCAATGAATGTTTATGATTTGATCTTGCCTTTATTGTATCATGATACATTCAGGAATTGTTTATCAGCGCATATGAGTGTACAGGAAAGTCTTGCAAAATGTAAAGAAGAAGATAATGAGTTCTTTTCTCATTTGATGGAAGAAGTTGAAAATGATAAAGAGATGACTTCTAAAGCGTTAGGAATCTGTTTATTAAATCAATATTTGAGTTTTGAATTTGAAGATAATCAAATGAAAGGTATTGTTCAAAGTTCAACAATTTTAGATTTAAATGAAGCTATTGAATTGGGACAATATTTTTCAGGAAAAGATTATGATGAAATTGTTAATGAACTCAAAAAGAATGTGAAGATTGTTTTTTTAGATAGCTCTTCTTTAGGTCAAGATATTGATTTAACTGTGTTAAATCAATATGGACAAGTTGTGACTTATCTTAAAACTGATGCTCAAGATATTGTTGAAAGAATCAAAGGTGCTGAAATTGTGCTTACCAATAAATGTGTTTTGACAAAAGATGTCTTACAACAAGTACCAGAAGTTAAATTGATTTGTATTACAGCAACAGGAACAAACAATGTCGATCTTGATTATTGTCATGAACATCAGATCATTGTCTGCAATGTCTCTGGATATTCTACACAAAGTGTGGCACAGCATACATTTGCTTTGTTGCTGAGTTTATATAATCAACTACATTACTATCATACATATGTAGAAAATCAAAGCTATTGTCAAAGTGATATGTTCTGTCATTTAGGAAAAGATTTTCATGAATTATATGGAAAAACATGGGGAATTGTAGGTTTAGGGGCGATTGGAAGAGCAGTTGCAAATATTGCAAGTGCTTTTGGATGTCAGGTCATTTATTATTCAACAAGTGGAAAACATGATGATCCAGTGTACAGAAGGGTTGATTTAAAGACGCTGTTGAAAGAAAGTGATATCATTTCAATTCATGCTCCAATGTCAAATGAAACAAAAGGTTTGTTTAACCAAGAAGTGATTTCTCAAATGAAAAAAACAGCTTATATAATTAATGTTGGTAGAGGTGGAATCATTGATGAACAGGCATTATCAGAAGCTTTAGATCATAATCTGATTGCTGGGGCAGCTTTAGATGTTTTTGAAGTTGAACCAATGAAAGAAGATAATCCGTTATTAAAGATTAAAGATCCTTCTAAACTCATCATGACACCACATGTTGCTTGGGCAACTATAGAAGCAAGAAATCGCTTGTTTCATGATGTTTGTTTAAATATAGAAGGGTATCTTCAAGGAGAATTAAGGAATGTATGTTAAGCATATATTCCTTTTGCTTTTCATAAAGAAGTATGTTAAAATCACAGAGCAATAAAGGGGATATATATGAATCAATTCAAACAATTAGGATTAAGTGATAATGTTTTAAAAGCTATTGTGCAATTAGAATTTGAAAAACCATCACCTATACAGGAAAAAGCGATACCCGTACTTTTAGATGGTCAAGATATCATTGGACAGGCACAAACTGGAACAGGAAAAACATTGGCTTTTGCGGGTGTTCTTTTAACAAAAATTGAAAGTGGAAAGAAAGAACCACAAGCCTATATTCTTTCACCAACAAGAGAATTATCAATGCAAATATATGCTGAATTAAAGAAGTTGGGGAAATATACTGATTTAAGATTTGCATGTGTCTATGGTGGTAGTGGTATTGAAAAACAGATTAAAGATATAAAAAAAGGTGTTGATATTATAGTTGGTACTCCTGGAAGAATCATGGATTTGATGCGTCGTCATGTTTTATCTTTTGAACATATTGATTATGTTGTATTAGATGAAGCTGATGAAATGTTGAATATGGGATTTGTAGAAGATATTGAAACAATACTTCAAGCGACAAAGGATGTCCATCAAACGATGCTGTTTTCAGCAACTATGCCATCAGAAATTAAGTCTATTGCTCAAAACTATATGAAGGATGATTATCAACATATTCATATCAAACAAAAAACGAAAACAGCTTCTACTGTGAAACAATACTATGTTGAGGTCAAAGCAAAAGATCGTTTTGAAGCTCTATGCCGTTTAATTGATTCACAAACAATGACATCAGGTATTATTTTTTGTCGTACCAAAAGAAGTGTTGATGAAGTGACAGAGATGATGCAAAAAGGAAATTATAACGTTGAAGCTATGCATGGTGATTTGAATCAGGATCATCGTAGTCGTACTTTAAGAAAGTTTAAAGATGGTACGATCAAATTCTTAATTGCGACAGATGTGGCAGCAAGAGGAATTGATGTAGAGGATGTCTCACACGTCATCAATTATGAACTTCCTCAAGAAAGTGATCTTTATGTTCATCGTATTGGGCGTACTGGAAGAGCAAATAAAGAAGGAGTTGCCTATACGATTGTGTGTGGTAAGGAAGAAAAATATTTAAAACAGATAGCTAAAGAAACTCATTCTTTTATTGAAAAGATAGAGGTTCCTACATTAACACAAATTCAACAGCATAAGGTTGATGAATTAATGTTCGATCTGGAAGATTTGATTTATTCAGGACAGCATAAAAAATTTAAAGAATTGGTTCAGCAAATTGAACCTTCAATGTTAAAAGATGTGACAGCGGCTTTATTTGAATTAACGCTTAATAATCATATAGGTTATCCATATAAAAAAGAAAAATTAGAATCTTCATCTAAACAAAAAAAGAAAGCTGATGCTGGTTTTACAAGATTATTTTTAACGATTGGTACTATGGATAAGATTAAGAAAAATCAAGTGATTGATTTTCTTATATCAAAAGCAGGAATTTCTAGAAATGATATTCAAGGAATTGATATCAAAAGAAAATTTACTTTTGTGAATATTAATGATCACGTAGTCAAAAAAGTGATTCAAAAATGCACCAATAAGAAGTTAAATAATCGTAAAGTAGATATAGAAGTTGCCAATATAAGATAACACTTTGTAAAGAAATAGACATATTTGGGAAATATGTTATATTTCTTTTTTTATTTCGATAGTTTTTGAAAATTGACTTGAATGTATATGACAACGAGTGTATAATACTTTTAGTTAAATTATAGGAGGAAGATTGAAAATGAAACAATATGTTTATTCTTTCAAAGAAGGAAATAAAGATATGAGAATCATCCTTGGTGGTAAAGGTGCTAACTTAGCTGAAATGACAAGCATTGGATTACCAGTACCTCAAGGGTTCACAGTTTCAACAGAAGCTTGTACAGCTTATTATGAAGATGGAAAACAAATTTCTCCAGAAATTTGTGCACAAATCGATGAAAAATTAGCTGGATTAGAAGCTGAAACTGGAAAAAAATTAGGAGATCCAAGCAATCCATTATTAGTTTCTGTTCGTTCTGGTGCAAGAGAATCTATGCCAGGTATGATGGATACAGTTTTAAACTTAGGTTTAAATGATACAGTTGCTGAAGGATTTGCAAAAATTACTAACAACGAAAGATTCGTATACGATAGTTATAGAAGATTTATTCAAATGTTCTCTGACGTAGTAATGGGATTCCCAAAAAGCTCATTTGAAAGAAAATTTGATGCTATTAAAGAAGAAAAAGGTGTTGAATTCGATACAGATTTAACTGCTGATGATTTAAAAGAAGTAGTTGCTATCTATAAAGAAGAATACAAAAAACATGCTGGTGTTGACTTCCCACAAGATCCAAAAGAACAATTAATGGAAGCCATCAAAGCTGTATTCCGTTCATGGAATAATGACCGTGCAATCACTTATAGACGTTTAAATGATATCCCAGGTTCATGGGGAACTGCAGTAAACGTTCAACAAATGGTTTACGGTAATACTGGTGAAACTTCTGGTACAGGTGTTGCATTCACTCGTAACCCTGCAACCGGTGAAAAGAAATTATATGGTGAATACTTAATGAACGCACAAGGTGAAGACGTTGTTGCTGGTATTCGTACACCTCAACCAATTGCTACATTAAATGATGTTATGCCAGATTGTTATGAACAATTCTGTAAAGTTTGTGATATCTTAGAAGAACATTACAAAGATATGCAAGATATGGAATTTACTATTGAAAATGGTAAATTATTCATGTTACAAACTCGTAACGGAAAAAGAACTGCACAAGCTGCATTAAAGATTGCTGTTGATTTAGTAAACGAAGGAATGATTACTAAAGAAGAAGCATTATTAAAAGTTGATCCAAGACAATTAGATCAATTATTACATCCAAGCTTTGACGCTGATGCATTAAAAGCTGCTAAAGTTGTTGCTACTGGTTTAGCTGCATCTCCAGGTGCTGCTACTGGTCATGTTTACTTCACAGCTGAAGATGTTATGGCTGCTAAAGAAGCTGGTGTTCAAGATATGATCTTAGCTCGTCTTGAAACTTCTCCAGAAGATATCGAAGGTATGGTTATCGCTCATGGTGTCTTAACTGTACGTGGTGGTATGACTTCACATGCTGCAGTTGTTGCTCGTGGTATGGGTACTTGCTGTGTAGCTGGATGTGGATCAATCAAAGTTGATGAAGAAGCAAAAGTTTTAACTTTACCTGATGGTAGAGAATTACATGAAGGTGACTGGGTATCATTAGATGGAAGCACTGGTAATGTATATGCTGAAGAAATTAAAACAGTTGAACCAGAAATTTCTGGTGATTTCGGAACATTCATGTCATGGGCAGATGAAGCTCGTACTTTAAAAGTAAGAACAAACGCTGATAACCCAAGAGATGCTGCTCAAGCTGCTAAATTCGGTGCTGAAGGTATCGGTTTATGTAGAACTGAACATATGTTCTTTGATGAAGAAAGAATCTTCAACTTCAGAAGAATGATCACTGCTGAAACAGTTGAAGCTAGAAAAGAAGCTCTTGAAAAAATCTTACCTTACCAAAAAGATGACTTCAAAGCATTATTTAAAACAATGGGTGGTTATGGAGTAAATATCCGTTTCTTAGATCCACCTTTACATGAATTCTTACCTCACACTGATGAAGAAATCAAACCATTAGCTGAAAGCTTAGGTATGACTTTCGAAGCATTAAAAGCTCGTGTTGAATCATTAAAAGAATTCAACCCAATGATGGGACACAGAGGTTGCCGTTTATCAGTAACATATCCTGAAATTGCTGAAATGCAAACAAGAGCTGTTATTGAAGCTGCTATCGAAGTAGAAAAAGAAGAAGGTACAACAATTACTCCTGAAATCATGATCCCATTAGTTGGTGATGTTAATGAATTAAAATATGTTAAAAAAGTTGTTGTTGAAACTGCAGATAAAGTTATTGCAGATGCTGGTGTAGATATGAAATACCAAGTTGGTACTATGATTGAAATCCCAAGAGCTGCATTAACTGCTGATAAAATTGCTGGTGAAGCTGAATTCTTCTCATTTGGTACTAACGACTTAACTCAAATGACTTATGGTTTCTCTCGTGATGATGCTGCTAAATTCTTATCAGAATACTACAGCAAAAACATCTTCGAATCTGATCCATTCGCTCATATTGATGAAGAAGGTGTTGGTCAATTAATGCAAATCGCAATTGAAAAAGCAAAACCAGTTCGTCCAGACATCAAATTAGGTATCTGTGGTGAACACGGTGGAGATCCTAGAACTGTTGAATTCTGTCATAAGATTGGTTTAACTTATGTTTCATGTTCTCCATTCCGTGTACCTTTAGCAAGATTAGCTGCTGCTCAAGCTGCTGTTAAAGAAAAATTAGGAAAATAATTTTAAAAGGTATCAGGTTCTGATACCTTTTTTTTATTGTCGATTTCATGTATAATATGTATTAATGATAAAGGAAGTGACGGTATGAAACAAATGACTCTGAATTTAAATAGTTTGGCCACTATTTTATTTACTTGTGATTTTTATGCTTATAAAGAAGTTCCTGTGACAAGTGATGAATGGCATGAAGTAGAACGTATTTTAAAAATTCATGGTCTACATGGGCCTGCCAGCTTGTTTGGATTAACCAGTGATGAAATGATGGACATGTTGAACATTTCAGAGTTTGTCGCTTATAAGCTTTCTTGTCGTATTAAAACTATATCTACTTTTTTGAAGTTATTAAATGATTTAAATGCAAAAGGGATTCGTATGATTACAAAATATGATGATGAATATCCTCGTATTTTGTTAAAAAACATGAAAAAAAGAGCACCTGATTATTTATATATTATTGGAGAGATGCCTGTCGAGTTTGAAGCTGTCAGTATTTTAGGATTACAAGAGGTGACAAGAAAAGATAGGGCTTATACGAAAAGATTGGTTGATAAGATTATTGAAGAAAATAAATGGTTTATTTCTAATGATAGTAAAGGAATAGATAGCGATGCTTTTACGTACGCTATTAATCATAAATGTAAGACAATTGCTTTCATGTGTGATAAAGATATGTTAAATAAAGCACATGATTACCGTAGACAAATAAAAAATGGCTCACTTGTTCTTTTAAGTGCAGTTGATCCAATCAGGCGTTTCGATATTACACATTGTCTTGATCGTAATAGTTATGTTTGTGGTCTTGCAAAATATCAAGTGATTATTTCAAGTAAGATCAACAGTGGAGCAACATGGTTCACCGCTATGCATAATATGCATCATAATTGGACAAAATCTTTTGTGTTGAAAAATGAATATCCAGGGAATATGCGATTATTAGAAATGAAAACAATCCCTTTATATATTAAAGATGTTTTATCTGATCTCAGTTTTGAAATGATTTATGAAAATAATAAAAAAGAAGAAAGTGATGAAATCAATATTGATCAGATGTCTATTTTTGAATTTATAGGAGATAATGATGAAAAATAATGTGAAACAGTGTCCAATAACATGTCTGTCTCTTATACACATCTCCGAGCCCACGA